>CBFDEA010000059.1:0-7667 GCA_965603695.1 uncultured Rhodospirillaceae bacterium
AGGTCGAGCACCATCAGCTTTTTATTCTTCAGGGTTTCGGGGACATCGCCATTGATAATGCGCTGGGCCAAACCTTCGATGATGGCCGTCTTGCCGACGCCGGGTTCGCCAATCAATACCGGATTGTTCTTGGTGCGACGGGATAAAACCTGGATGGTGCGACGGATTTCCTCGTCGCGGCCAATGACCGGATCGATCTTTCCTTCGGCGGCGGCGGCAGTCAGGTCGCGGGCGTATTTCTTCAGCGCGTCATAGCTGTCTTCAGCACTGGCACTGTCGGCGGGTCGGCCCTTGCGCACATCTTCGATGGCTTTATTGAGGTTTTGCGCGCTCACACTTGCGTCGCTGAGCGCCTTGGCCGCGGCCGTGCCGCTAGCCAGGACCAGGGCCAGTAACAATCTTTCGGCGGTGACGAAACTGTCGCCGGCCTTCTCGGCAATTTGTTCGGCCTGCTCGAAAAGTTTGGCGGTTTCCTGGGACAGATAGACCTGCCCGGCACCACTACCTTCGACCTTGGGAAATTTTGCCAGTTCCGCTTCAACGTTGCTCAACGCCTTGGCCGCATCGCCACCGGCGGCGGCGATCAGGTTGGAAGCCAGCCCTTCCTTATCATCGAGAAGGACTTTCAGAATATGCAGGGGCGTCAGTTGCTGGTGAGCACTGCGTGCGGCCAGAGTCTGCGCCGACTGGATAAAGCCGCGCGAACGTTCCGTGTACTTTTCGAACTCCATTCGATCCTAATCCTTTCTTAATATTCGATGCGAGGTCATCAGTTTGTCATTGTTTTTGTTTAATATGGTCTAATTATCAGCCATCGCAAGGGAAGTGGTTATTGCCCCTGAAAACCCAACTTGATTGACAATTCAATGACTTACGGTGATGGTTGCACAATGAGCGCAACAATTTCCAGCATCTGTCGCTTCCCCGTTAAGGGCTTAAGTCCGGAACAATTGCCCTCTGCAACGCTTGAGGCAGGTGGCGCGATCCCCGGCTACAGGCGTTTTGCACTGGCGCTGGCATCGACTCGTTTCGATGGGCAAAGCCCACACTGGCTACAGAAGAGCGGCTTCCTGATGCTCATGAAAAACGAAAAGCTGGCCGCCCTGGAGACGGTTTTTGATCCAGCCAGCGACGATTTAAAAATCCTGCGCGGCGGCAAACAGGTTGCCCGCGGCAAGCTAACTGATCCGGTCGGGCGGGCGATGATCGAGGATTTCTTTTCCGCCTACATGAAGGACGAGGCACATGGCAAGCCACGGCTGGTTGAAGCCCGGGGCGACAGCATCTTTACCGATCAGAAAACTAAATTTATTTCGATTATCAATCTGGCCTCGGTCCGCGACCTTGAACGGGTCACCGGTACAATCATCGACGCAACCCGTTTTCGCGGCAACATTATGATCGATGGCATCGAAGCGTGGTCGGAATTAGGCTGGCTTGGTAAGGATATCACATGCGGTAGTGCCTGCTTCAACATCACCGAGCGCATCGAAAGATGCGCCGCCATCAACGTCAACCCGACAACCGGGGCGCGCGATCAAAACCTTGTCAAAACCCTACAGGCTGGCTTCGGTCATACAGATATGGGAATTTTCGCGACGCTCACCAAGGCCGGCACCATCGCTACGGGCGACTCCCTGAACCTGACAGATTAGGCGGCAGGTTCGCTGGCTTCAACCTTGCGGGGGCGACCACGACGACGCGGCTTTACCTCGACAACTTCTTCTTTGCTAACCACCTGTTCGCCAGCGCTCGCAGCGACGGGCTCGACTGCGGCTTCGGCTACGGGTTCGACTGGCAACACCTTAGCTTCATCAACGGCCGGCTGCTCATTTTGTTGCGGTTGGGTTTGCGGCTGCTGAATGGGTTGAGCAGGTGTTTCTTCCGGCTGATTCTGCCGATTCTGTTGTTTCTGCTGATTCTCATAGCGGGGTTTGCGGCTATGCTGATTGCTATTGTTGCCCCCTTCTGTTCCCGGTTCCGGGTTAAGAAGGCGGAAATAATGCTCGGCATACTGATGAAAACCTTCGGCGGCTATGCGATCCCCGGCAAGGGAGGCATCACGGGCAAGGGCCAGATATTTATCGAGTATCTGTTGTGAAGATCCCCGGACCTTGTTATCCGAACCGGAATTGTCATAATTCCTGCTTCTGGAATTCTGATTCGGATTACGCTTTCCGGTGTTACGGCCACGGCCCCGACGGGGGTTAGTCTCTTGTTTCATGAATTCTGTATCTCTATCGACAGCCGAGCAACCAACGATGGCCTGCTCCTGTCTATTAAATGTATGGTCTGAATAAATTCCACCAACGCTCAAGGCAATCTGCTTTTGCAGCCCGCACCGCCAATATCCATTTTGTTACGCGTAGAATGGATCGACTTTTACGTGGGGGAAAGGGACATCTCCAAAACGCCCCTGGCGTCCGGTCCCCATGGTCAACTTCTGACCACTTTCATAAAAGAAACTAGTCTGGATGGTCCCATATTCCAACAGTTTTTTTTAAAAAAAAGGGCTTTTATAATTTAGCCATTACACAACGCCCGATACCGGCAATATCCGGGAAAATTTCAACACTGAACATTCCTGCTTGCACCAGCATATGGGCAACGCTTTCTGCCTGCCCCGCCCCGACCTCGAAAAACACCGCCCCGCCAGAATTTAACAAGCCGGGAAGCTGGGCGATGATAGTCGGAAATTCAGATAATCCGTCGGCCCCGGCAAACAAGGCGCTGTGAGGTTCAAAGCGGAGGATTTCCTGCTGCAAGGAATCTTTATCGCCTTCAGGCACGTAAGGGGGATTACTGAGGACGATATCGAAAGTGCCCAAGCCCGCGACGCCCTTGTTCCAGTCGCCGTGGACAAACTGCGCGCGCGCAGCCAGACCAAGGTTTTCAGCATTGGCGCGGGCAACAATAAGGGCCGGGTCGCTGATATCGGTGCCAACACCGCAAGCATTTTCGTATTCATGCAGCAAAGACAAAAGCAGGCAGCCCGATCCAGTGCCGAGGTCGAGCATCTTTACGGAGTCATCCTTAACCGGAAAAACATTGAGAACCGCCTGCACCAGCGTTTCAGAATCCGGCCTGGGGATCAATGTCTCCGGGCTAACGGCAAAATGCAGACTCCAGAATTCTTTCTCGCCGGTTATCAGGGCCAGCGGTTCGCGGGCCGCCCGCCGGGCAATCAGGGTCTTGAAATGGTGAAACTGATCTGCTTTGAGCTCCACTTCTGGATAGCCGAAGACGTGCTCGGGTGTGCGTTTCAGGGCGAAAGCCGCAAGCAGGCGGGCATTGAGACGGGCCTCATCGACGCCGGCCTGTGCGAGAGTCCGGACGGCCTCCGCCAGGGCTTCACCCGTGGTGGTCACGAAATTTCAGCCAACCGACTCGCCTGATCTTCTGAAATCAAGGCGTCAATGGCTTCATCCAGATCGCCATCCATTATGCGATCCAGCTTGTGAAGCGTCAGGTTGATGCGGTGGTCGGTTACCCGTCCTTGAGGGAAATTATAGGTGCGGATACGTTCGGAACGATCGCCCGAGCCGACCTGACTTTTGCGCGCCGCCGCCCGTTCTGCATCGACCAATTGTCGCTGATGATCGTAGAGCCTGGAGCGCAGCACCCGCATCGCCTTTGCCTTGTTCTTATGCTGCGATTTTTCATCCTGCTGGATAACGACGAGGCCGGTCGGAAGATGGGTAATACGGATGGCGCTGTCGGTGGTATTGACCGATTGACCGCCCGGACCGCTGGCGCGGAAGATATCGATGCGCAGATCCTTATCGGCGATCTGGACATCCACTTCTTCGGCTTCGGGCATCACCGCGACGGTCGCCGCCGAGGTGTGAATACGGCCACCCGATTCCGTAGTCGGCACGCGCTGGACACGGTGGACACCGGATTCGAATTTCAAGCGCGCGAACACGCCGCGCCCGATAACCGAAGCAGTGGCCTCTTTACAGCCGCCGATGCCGGTTTCGCTCATCGACATGATTTCGAATTTCCACCCCAGATTCTCGGCGTAGCGCTGATACATGCGGAACAGATCGGCGGCAAACAGTGCCGCCTCATCACCACCGGTACCGGCGCGCACTTCCAAAATCGCATTCTTTTCGTCGGCCTCGTCCTTGGGCAACAAAAGAACCTGAATCTGTTTTTCCAGAGCCGGAACTTTTGTCTTTATTTCCTGAAATTCGACTTCCGCCATACTGCGCATTTCCGGATCCGTTTCAGGATCGGCCAGCATGGCGGCCAGATCGGCGGCTTCCGCCTGTGCCGCATCCAGATTGGCAATGCCTTCGACGATTGGCGTCAGTTCCGCATATTCCTTGGACATGGTGACAAAGTCACTGGACGAGGCGACATCGGGAGCCAACATCAATTCCCCCAATTCTTCATAACGGGCGACGACCTTTTGTAAATTCTCGCTCAGACTCACCGTCTATATCTCCTAAAGATTTTCATCGTCATCGAGCCCGAACAACCGGTCGATGGTATCTTCCATTTCCTGCAAAGTCCGGGAATTCGGATCAGATTGCCCCGCCGCCACCTGGCGCAACTGTTCGGACGGACCATGCAGCAAGCGGTTAATCAGTAAGCGAGTCGTCTTTTGGGGGTCACCGCCGCCATCGGCAAGTGCCTGTTCTCGAACCCCCTCGAAGTGGGTGCGCAGCCTGTTTAAGGCCGGCACCGCCGTGCGTTCGGCGTGGCCGCGCAGGAAGCTGTCGACCTCGGCATCGACGATTTTCCAGGCAGCCCCTGATTCGTTTTCGCGCCCTGCCCGGCCCTCCATGGCGACCCGTTCAAGATCATCGAGACTGTACAGGAAAGCGTCCTCAATGCGCTCAACCAGGGGATCAATGTCGCCCGGAATTGCCGTATCGATCAGGAAAACGGGCTTGTGACGGCGCGCAGATATCGCGCTATTGACCATTGCCGCCGTAATCGCCTGACGCCGCTGGCCGAGTGCCGTCAACACGATGTCAGCCTCTGCCAGAAGATTTGGCAATTCCTCGAAGGCGCTGGTGTGACAGCCCAAGCGTACCGCCGCTTCTTCCGCCCGCCGTTCGGTTGGATGGGTCGCAACAAGTTTGCTTAAACCCGCCGCCAGCATGTCGGTGGCGATCAGTTCGCCCATTTCTCCGCCGCCGACCAACAGCACCGTGCGGGTCGCCAGATCGCCGTGCAGATCGCCGGCCAACTGGGTCGCCGCTGCCGCAATCGAAACCGGACGTTCACCGATGGCAGTTTCCGTGCGCACTCTTTTGGCCGTTGCATAAGCCGCTTGCAGAATGGATTCCAGGCCGCTTGCTGTCATCCCGAGTTGCTTGGCCAGACGATGGGCGGTCTTGACCTGTCCGAGCACCTGTGGCTCACCGATAATCAGGCTATCGAGCGACGCGGTAACGGCAAATATTTGTCGCACCGCCTGCTGATCCCAATGGACATAGGTTTGGCCATCCATTTCTTCCGGTCCCAATTCGCCGTGTTCGGCCAGAATTTCGACGATGCGACGCGCCGTTTCTGCCTCGCTAACGACAAGGTCCCGGCAAAATGCCTGAACCTCGACCCGGTCGCAGGTCGATAACACCAGGGCCTGTTCGATGCCGGCATTTTTCAGACGCTCAAGAATAAACGGTGCCGCCGCGTCCTCGACAAAAAGCCGGTCGCGCAGGATCATCGAGCTCGAGCGATGGTTGGCACCGACAACCAGAGCGCGGCCTTGTAAAAATAATTCCGGCGTTAAATTATCTGCCATACATCACTAACGGTACGTGGCCAGGTGGTCCTCCAGCGAAGCCAGAGGAACCTCTACCTGATCACCCGTTTCCATATTTCTAACGGTGGCGACACCCTTGGCCATCTCGTCTTCACCGAGAATGACACAGGCTATCGCACCCACATTATTGGCCCGCTTCATACGCTTTTTCATGTTGCCGGAATAACCCAGCTCAATGCTGAAGCCATTCTGGCGGAGGCGCTGTGTCAGCGGCAGGGCCTTGGCCTCGGCCTCCGCCCCCAAGGGGACCATGGCGATGGGACGCGCACGCCCTTCGGGACCCGCGATCATCATCGCCAGTCGCTCGATGCCTGCAGCCCAGCCGACACCTGGTGTCTGCGGCCCACCCATCTGCTTGATCAATCCGTCATAACGTCCGCCTGCGACCAGCGCCCCTTGGGCGCCCATAGTAATCGAGTCCTCGTACCAGCCGCGGGTTGACGGTATAGGCGACGCCGAGAGCGTCCAGACCTTGCTTGACGGCCTCGAAAAAATCGCGTGAATGATCGTTAAAGCTGTCGGCAATCACCGGCGCGTTTTCGATGATCGTCCGGTCGCTTTCATTCTTTGAATCGAGGATGCGCAGCGGGTTGCGTTGCAGGCGATCGCGGCTGTCTTCTGACAGTTTATCGAGATGATCGTGGAAATAATCGACCAGCTTTTCCCGGTAGGCGGCGCGACTTTCCGTGTCGCCAAGGCTGTTGAGTTCGAGAACCGTTTTATCGCGCACGCCAAGGGCTTCGAGGAAATGAGAGCCCAGGGCAATCATTTCAATATCGGCCAACGGGCCTTCGACACCGATGGTTTCCGCGCCGACCTGATGGAACTGGCGCAAGCGGCCTTTCTGGGGTCGCTCGTAACGAAACATTGATCCCTGATAGGTAAACTTCAACGGCACCGACTGGGCCAGTCCGCCGGAAATAAAAGCCCGCGCGACGCCAGCGGTATTTTCCGGGCGCAAGGTCAGCAGGTCGCCACCCTTGTCTTCAAAGGTATACATTTCCTTAGTGACGATGTCAGAGGTATCGCCAAGGGTGCGGGCAAAGACTTCCGTGCGCTCAAAAATCGGCGTCTCTATTTCATCAAAACCGTAGCGACCAGATACGGCGCGTACGGTATCGATGACCTTGCGATGACGCAGGTTTTCTTCGGCTAACAGATCGTGGGTGCCGCGGACCGGCTGTAACGTGGACATTATATATACTTAAACTCTCTCATTGCCGCTTTTGGGCTTGTAGCGACTTGCAATGTAATCGTCGATGATTTTCTTGAATTCTTCGGCAATAGCGGGGCCGCGCAGGGTCACCGCTTTCTTGCCGTCGATGAACACCGGGGCAGCCGGTTCCTCGCCGGTACCGGGCAGGCTGATGCCGATATCGGCATGTTTGCTTTCACCGGGACCGTTGACGATGCAGCCCATGACGGCCAGGCTTAAGTCTTCGACTCCGTGATACTTCTTGCCCCATACGGGCATCGAGGCGCGGACGTGGCTTTGAATCTTCTGCGCCAGTTCCTGAAAGACCGTGCTCGTGGTACGCCCACAACCGGGGCAGGCAATGACCAGCGGAGAGAACGACCGCAGGCCCATTGTTTGCAGCATTTCCTGGGCAACGATGACTTCCTGGGTACGATCCCCGCCGGGTTCAGGGGTCAGCGACACGCGGATGGTGTCGCCGATGCCGTTTTGCAGCAAGATCCCCATCGCCGCCGTTGAAGCGACAATGCCTTTCGATCCCATGCCGGCTTCCGTCAGCCCCAGATGCAGGGCGTAGAGATCCTGTACGGTCTTCTTCCAAGGGGCCTTGGCCAGCATCTTGTGGATCGGGTAGTAAAAAGTTTCGGCCTGCCGGTTGTTGTTCGTGGTGATGTTGCCGAACGGAGACAAGTC
>CBFDEA010000060.1:0-7649 GCA_965603695.1 uncultured Rhodospirillaceae bacterium
TGTCGCATCGAAGCAGCATAAGGGGATTATGAAAATGGCACGTATGAAATTCCTGTGTGACGCCGAACGCTGCATCGAATGCAACGGCTGTGTTACCGCATGTAAAAACGCCAACGAGGTCCCTTGGGGCATCAATCGTCGCCGCGTCGTCACCATCAATGACGGCAAGGCGGGCGAGCGCTCTATTTCGGTGGCTTGTATGCATTGTTCGGACTCCCCTTGTATCGCGGTCTGCCCGGTCGATTGCATCTATGACACCGAACAGGGCGTCGTTCTGCACTCCAAGGACTTGTGCATCGGTTGTGGTTATTGCTTCTATGCCTGCCCGTTCGGCGCGCCGCAGTACCCGCAAGCCGGCAGCTACGGCTCGCGCGGCAAGATGGACAAGTGCACCTTCTGTAACGGTGGCCCGGAAGAGGACTTCTCGATAGCCGAGAAGACCAAATACGGCGCCAACCGGCTGGCCGCGGGCAAACTTCCGTTGTGCGCTGAAATGTGCGCGACCAAGGCGTTGCTCGGTGGTGATTGCAATGAAGTCTCCAACATCTACCGTCAACGTGTAGTCGCCCGTGGCTTCGTCTCCGGCGCTTGGGGTTGGGTGACTGCCTATGAGAAAAAAGGCGGCGCTTAAAGCCGTAACGACCTGCCCTGCCACTGGCAGGGCAGGGGCCTTTTTTTAAGGAGCTTTAGAAGCATGGCCGATATTGCTAAGCGTGTGCTGTTGCTGGGATTGCTGGGTATCGTCGCATTTTCTCTCGGCGCATGTCGCGAGAATGAACAAGAGCGCTTGCTTAGCTTTGAGGCGGGCAAGTTCATCGGCAAAAACCCGGACCAGCCATTCAGTCAGGAACTGGCGGCCAGTTTGCGTAGCCGCACGCACTATCAGTCAGGCTCGACGGCACCCGTCGGCGGGTCGAAAAAAATCAAGTCCGCTTCCATCAATGGCGCGAAGTTGCAATCGTTGCGACTAAGGGCCTGGTCGCAGTCTGGAAGAAAGTAAATATGGATAAGTCGATGAAAGACAGACTGACCTTCAAACCCCTGGCCATCATGGCCTGTTTCACGGTTCTATTCGTCTGGATCGTAGGCGTCGGGCTGACGGGGTCGCTTGACCTCACATCACAGGCTTACGCGCAAACCGACGGCAATGTTCCGGGCAAGACTCTTGGCAACCAGAGCGATTCCGATTTCTGGCGCAAATTGCGCCGTGGCCAGCCTTTCAATCTGTCAGGAACACCGGGGGAAATCTCCGTTCTTATTCAGACTCCGGGCGAAGAATGGCGGTCATTGAGAAACGGCCCGCTTTCGTACTGGGGTGGACTTTTGATCCTGGCCTCGCTGGTCTTTGTCGTCGTCTTTTTCGCAATCTACGGCAAGATCAAGATGACCGGTGGGCGAACGGGTAAGAAGGTTCAGCGGTTCTCACAACCCGAACGATGGATCCACTGGTTTATCGCCAGCCTGTTTATTCTGCTGAGCATAAGCGGACTGTTCTTGATGTTTGGCCGTTATGTGATCTTGCCGATTGTCGGCAAGCAAGCATGGTCGGCGTTCGCCAGTGCCTCTTTGCAGGCTCATAATCTGCTGGGGCCGATTTTTATCGTCGCCCTTGTCATTATGCTCGGCGTTTATCTTAAGGATAACATTTGGCAGAAAGGTGATCTGGTCTGGGCCCTGAAAGGTGGCTTCTTCTCCAAAAATCATCCGCCAAGCTGGAAGTACAACCTGGGTGAAAAATTCTGGTACTGGTTGCTGTTCTTTGTCGGCATTGCGATTTCTCTTTCGGGCTTGTTGCTTGATTTCCCGTGGCTTGCCGAGCGTGTCCAGCAACTACAATTGGCGCATCTTATTCATGCCGGGGGTGCCGTTGTCCTTATCGCGGTATCGTTCGCCCATATTTACTTGGGCACCGTTGGCGTCGAAGGGGCGCTTGAGGGCATGACCCTTGGTTACGTCGATGAAAAATGGGCCAAGGAACATCACGGTTGGTGGGCCGAAGAGGCTATGGCCAAGGCCGAGGAGGAAGCCGAAGCGGTTACCCCAAAGGCCGAACCAGACAATGCACCAGCGCAATGACCGCTATAAAGAAGACGGTCACGGAAGAAAAGGTATAGGCGCATGACAATTCTTGAAATCGTCGAAGGACCGCTTTGGTACCTCGCCTCAGGTGTTTTTATCATCGGTGCGTTGTGGCGCATTGTCGGCGTCATTCGTTTCGGTCGTAAGCCGGATATTTCAATTCCCCGCGCCTCGGCCTTGTTGGGGGCGATCAAGGGACAGTTCCTCCACTTTGTTCCGCACGGCGGTTTTTCCTTCCAGACTCGCTATCACCTGATCGCCGGTTACATGTTCCACCTGGGCCTGTTTGTTCTGTTGATCTATGCCACGCCGCATATGCTGTTCCTCAATGAAAACGTCGTCGGGTTTACGTGGGAGACGATGCCGCGTTGGGGCTTTATCTTGAGCGCAGAGATTGCCTTTACCGGCCTGATCTTGCTGTGGATCCGGCGCATTTCCGATCCGGTGATGATCCAGATATCCGATACTGATGATCATGTCGCTTCGTGGTTGACGTTCCTGGCCATGTTGACCGGCTGCCTTGCCATGCAGGAAAGCCATGACAGCTTGAAGGCCATTCATATGCTGACTGTTGAAATCTGGCTGATCTATTTCCCGTTCAGCCGCTTGATGCATGCGGTGACGTTTATGTTCAGCCGCGGGTACACGGGTGCCTTCTTCGGTCGTAGGGGAGTCGTGCCATGAGTGCTTCAGCCGCTATCGAAACGTTCACCAATAATATTGATGCCTCCGCCGCGGCCTATCTGGATTCCTGCGTCCATTGCGGACAGTGCGCCGAGGCCTGTCATTTCTACGAGACGACAGGCGATGTGCGCTTCACACCGGTGTGGAAACTGGAGCCCATGCGGCGCGTCTACAAGCGTCATTTAGCGCCGCTCTCAAACATCAAGAAGATGTTCGGCCTGGTTCCCGATGAAATCGACGAGGACATGCTTAAAGAGTGGGAAGAACTGCTCTATGATTCATGCACCTTGTGTGGACGCTGCACCATTGTTTGCCCTATGGGCATCGACATTGCCGGGCTTGTGCGCAAATCCCGCGAAGCCATGGTCGCCGCCGGGTTTGTGCCCGAAGGTCTTACCGGTGCCGCCGAACGGGCCATAGAATTCGGTAGCCCGCTTGGTATCAAGCCTGAAACCCTGGCCAAGATTGTCGCCGAGCAGGCTGAAGAAGTCGGTATTCCTATCGAGCTTGATCAAGTCGGTGCCGACTACATGATTATTCTGTCGGCCATGGAAATACTGAATTTCTACGAAGTGATTGGCGCATTGGCGCGTATATTCAAGCAGGCTGGCGTGTCCTGGACAATTTCCACGGATGCTTACGAGGCGACAAATGTCGGCATCCAGATGGGCGACAAAGGTATCGCCAGAACTCTGGTCCAGCGCATTGTCGATGCCGCCGAGAAGCTGCAAGTCAAATATGTCGTCAGCCCGGAATGTGGCCATGCCTATTCGGCACTGAATTGGGAAGGCCCCAATCTGGTCGGCAAAAGTTACGATTTTCAGGTTATCCATATTCTCGAATTGCTCGACCAGCTTGTCGGCGAAGGCCGGATCAAGACCAAGGTGGAACGGGACCAACGCCGGGTCACTTTCCATGACCCGTGCCAGATCGTTCGTCGCGGCGGTGTCGTTCAGCAACCGAGAAATCTCCTCAACCTGGTCAGCGGCAATTTCATCGAGATGGAGAACGCCGGGGTCGCCAATATCTGTTGCGGCGGCGGCGGCGGCGTCAGCTCCAATGCAAGGGCCGAAAAATTGCGGATCACGGCCTTCGGTGCCAAGAAGAGGCAACTCGACGCGGTCAAGCCGGAAGCCCTGGTAACGGCTTGCGGTAACTGTCGCAATGTTCTGGAAGAAGCCATTGATGAATACGAGATGGACCTTCCGGTTCTCGGGCTGACGGAACTGGTGGCCGAATACCTCGATGATTAAGTTATAGCAGTTGATCGACGTCTTTCCTTTTGCCGGCTATCCCGTAGCCTTGTACGGCCTTGACCCGGCCGGACTTTTTACTGCGCGCGCCCTGCAGGCGGGCGAGGCCGAGCTTTCGGCGTGGGATAACGACCCGGACAACCGGGCAAGCGCCACGGCTTCCGGCATTACGCCGAAAGATTTTTGCAGCGACGATCTCCGCGAATTTACCACGTTGGTTGTTTCCGCCGATGCCTGGGCCAACGATCCGGCGGCCCGGGAACTGGCAACGCGGGCGCTTGCCGAGAATCTGGAAGTCATCTGCGATGTCGAGCTTTTGGCCCGCACCCAGCGCGAGGCCGCTTACGTCGGTATTTCCGGCGCTTACGGGAAGTCTTTAACGGCGGCCTTGGCGACTTATCTTTTGCAGGTCACCGGGCGGGAAGGGGAGATGGCCGGGCTATCGGGGACCTCCGCCCTGAATACGGACCCGTTGGGTGTCGAGGGCGTGTATGTCCTTGAGATGACGCCATTCCGCCTGGACCATACGGTCTCCATCACCTTCGACGTGGCGGTGTTGCTTAATATGGACACTAAGTCGAAGCGCGCCTCGGCGATGCAAATTTTTCATCGCCAGACGGTACCCCGTGCCGCCGTCATTTGCATTGACGACAAACCATCACAGGCAATTTTCAAAAAGCTTATGAGCGCCGGGGAACAGAGGATTTTTCCGGTTTCGACCAAGGTGATGGTCGAGGGCGGTGCCTTCGTCAAGGATGGTACGCTCTATGACAGCTTCGATGCGGGTTTGCCGGTGCCGGTTATCGACCTCTCGACGATCCCGCAATTCGCAGGCCCCCATGCGCAAGCAAACGTCGCTGCGGCCTTCGCCACGGTGCGGGCCATCGGCGTCCAGCCCCATGCCGCCATGGCCGCGATCAATTCTTTCCCGGGGCTTGTCGATCACCGTGAGGAAATCGAGAAAATTGACGGGGTGCTCTATATCAACGACGCCGCCTCATCGTCCCTTGACTGTGTCGCCAGCAGTTTCCTTGGTTACGAAAATATCCATTGGATCGGCGGTGGCGATAGCCAAGGCGATGGCGACGCAAAGCGCGCACTGAAAAATGTTTCAGGGCGCATCAAGGGGGCTTACCTTTTCGGTCAGGCTGGCAAACAATTAGCCAAAGAACTTGATGGAAGCTTAGCCTTAACCCTGTGCGACACTCTTGAAAATGCCACACGAGCCGCCGCGCAAGCCGCCGCGTCCGCCGTTGTTATCTATAGCCCGGCCTGCGAGTCCGGTGACGGCGATGCATTTCGGGAATTTATCGAAGCCCTTCCCGGGGCTAGAGACGATGAGGAATAAATGAAAATTTTTGGTATCGTCGGCATGAGCGGCAGCGGCAAGACAGAACTTTTGGTTAAATTGATCCCCGAACTAACGGCCCGGGGCATCAGCGTTTCGACGATCAAGCACACCCATCATAATGTTGAAATCGACAAGCCGGGCAAGGACTCCTACCGGCACCGCAAGTCGGGGGCAAGGCAGGTGATGGTAGCTTCGGCCGGGCGCTGGTCGTTGATCCGCGAACTGCGCGACGATCCCGAACCGACCCTCGACGAATTGATCGAAAGGCTGGAACCGGTCGACTTGTTATTGGTCGAAGGGTTTAAGCGTGAAAGCCATGTAAAGCTGGAAGTCTTCCGCCACGATCACGAACAGGAACTGCTGGCCCCAGGCGATGCGATGATCGTCGCCGTTGCCGCTGACGGCCCTATTGATGGATTGAGCGTGTCGCTGATCGACCTCAACGATGTCGCCGCCGTCGCCGATTTCATCCTCGCCCATAGCGGACTTAAAAAAGTCTAGGCGTCGCCCGGCTCGTCAGTCTCCATCGCCTCGGCTGCTTGCTGGCGCAGGTCTTGACGTTCTTTCAGGTAGGCTTCCGTCGTCTTCGTGCTGCGTTGCTTAGACGCCCACGGGTGCTCTTCGCCCTCGGCCATGTCGACGACGCGGCAGTCGTCACACATGCGTAAGCGGTCCAGAGCCTTCGGGTCTTGGAACATGCTGTGGCCGCTCAATTTATCGATCATTTTCTCAATGGTCGAACTGACACCGAAGGGCTTGCTGCAACGGACGCACTCGAAGGGCACTTCCTCTTTAAGGATGATGGCCTGGGCGCTGAGCGTCTTGAAGTCGATACGGGGGCTCAGGCTGATGACCTTTTCCGGGCAGGTTGTTTTGCACAGGCCGCACTGAATGCAATTGCTTTCCTGGAATTTCAGTTCCGGGGCGTCCGGGTTGTCCCTGAGCGCTTTGGCCGGGCAGGCATTGACGCACGACAGGCAAAGTGTGCAGCCTGCGGCATCGATGGTTACGCCACCGAACGGCGCACCCTTTTCAAGTTCGATAATATCGACGGGCTTGGGCGCCTGCTGATGCAGGCTGTCGAGAATCTGGTTCAGGCGTTGGCGTTTGTTGCCCAGGGCCATGAAGGTCGCGGTGCCAATGGCAGCGGTTGGGGGCAGGGAATAAAGTAAGGATTCGACGGCGTCCGGGTCGGCTTCATCGATCACGGCCACGCGCCCCTGGCCGTATCCCAGGCCGTGCAAGATGGCGTTGGCATAATCGATTTGCTTGTTCAGTCCGACGTGCTCGTCTTTTTTATGGGGCGGGTCCAGGACCAAGACCTGAGCGGCACCATAGGCGAGCGTGGCAAGAAGCATGTCGAGGCCGCTTTGGGCGATATCGTTGAGCAGGAAGGGCAGGACGTTTGCCGGTAGCCCTTTGCCGGTCCGTGCCATGATGGAAATTAACGGATCGCCGAATTCCCGGTCATGAAGCAGGATAACGGCGTTCTTGCCACCGGCTTTATAATAACTGCCAAGCAGGGTACGGAGCCTGGCCAGGGTATCGATGCCGCTGGGCATGGCGTATTCGACGGCACCGGTCGGACATGATCCGGCGCAGCTTCCACAACCGGCGCAGACATAGGGGTCGACGGCGATGCGTTCATTTTCCGAGGTAATCGCCCCGGTCGAGCAAAGATCGACACACAGGGTGCAGCCGGAGATACCGTTGCGGGCATGGGCGCAAGTGCTGGCGTCGTAGGCGACGTAGCGGGGCTTTTCAAATTCACCGACCATGTCGGCAAGATCGAACAGGGCGCGCTCGACGCTGACTGGATCGTTTGGCGATGGATTGAAATATCCGTCGCGCTTTTCCGGCGCGTTAAACAGGGGCGTATCGTCGCGCAGGTCGAGAATCAGATCGGCCTTCAATTTTTCGGCCCGATCAGATTTGCCAAAAACGTAGCCGGACTTGGAAGAAGGCTGGCTGGTCGCAAGGGCGGGGAAGGAAACCTCGAAGTTGCCCAGGTGGCCGGTGGCGCTATCGACCTTGCCCGCAAAGACAGGAAAATCCATCAGGGCGGAAGGGTTAACGTTTTTTCCGGCGGTTTCGCCCAACACCAGGGTGACATCGAGACGTTGCGACAGGCGCTTGGCGGCATCCAGTGCGCTCGCGTCGGCACCCAATACCAGGACGGACCCTTCCGATGTCAGGACCATGCTTTTGGCCGGTTCGACTTTGACCTGGGCTTCGCTGATCAGGGCCGCAATTTTTGCCGTCGCCTTGCCGCCCTCAGCCGA
>CBFDEA010000061.1:0-7638 GCA_965603695.1 uncultured Rhodospirillaceae bacterium
GGTGCCGAACAGGGAAGCCGCAGGCGATTTGGAATACCAGTAAGCAGGCACGTAGTGAGCACCATCGAGGACACCGCGGTGAACGGCATCCTGCATCTGACTGGTTTTAACCACGGAGTTCACCGACAACAGATCGATTTTCAGATCTTTGCCGGCCATGGCGTTGACACGGTCAACATAGCTTTTGGCGTTTTCCAGGAAAATGCCGCCACCCCAGGCTGCCTGAACCTTAAGAACGGTCGGGGCCGCTGTGGCAATGTTTGGCATCGCTACGGCTGCAGCGCCGCCGACAACGGTGGCCGCACCGGCTTTTAGAAACTTACGGCGCGATTTAATGGTGTTAGACATGTAAAAAAACTCCTCCCAAAGTTAGTCCGGGCCTTGATGCCCCGAGACTTGAATTTTCTTCGACCTGACAACAGAGGCGGTGTTTGCTTCGTCGCATATGCCCCATGACGCGTCAAATCTTCAGATTGATCCCCTATCTACAATGACTTTTGAAAATAATCATGTGATGGTTGGATCACGACAGGAATGTAATTTCCGGTATTTTATATAGAACCGCAACAACGATCTCGCATCGTGGAAAGGGGCGAGATTGTTGTTTTATTACAAGGGCGAAGTATACTCCAAAAATTGATCGTTTAGGGAAAAATCTGTAATTTTAAGCGATTCCAATAAAATAACCTGCATTCTGCCGCTTTCACATTCAGGCGACTCGGTCCCCCGGTTCTTTACCAGCGAAGACGGCGTCAAGATTGTCGAGTGCCCGAAAGCCCATGGCCTCACGGGTGTCTTCGGTGGCGCTGCCGATGTGGGGCAACAAGAAGACATTTTCCAGGGTTCTGTAGTCGGGGTGGATATCTTCCGGCTCGCCGTTGAAGACATCCAGACCCGCGGCCCACAGCTTGCCTGATTTAAGGGCGTTGATCAGGGCCTGGTCGTCGAGGACGCCGCCGCGCGCCGTGTTGATGACGATGGCCCCGTCGGGCAACAGGGCGATTCGTTCGGCATTCAGCAGGCCTTTAGTTTCCGGCGTTGCCGGGCAGTGGATCGATAGCACATCGCAATGCGGCAACAAGGCCTCGACGCTGTCATAGTATGTCGCCCCGGCCTCCAGATCGGCTTCCAGGCGAGAGCGGTTGTAATAATGGATGTCCATATCGAAGCATCGCGCCCGCTTGGCGGTGACTTGCCCGACCCGGCCCATGCCGATGACGCCGAAGCGTTTGCCGGTGACCTGACGGCCAACCATGAAGCTGGGCGACCAGTCGCGCCACTGACTGGCGCGAACCATACGGTCGCCTTCGCTGGCGCGCCTTGCCGCGCCGAGCATCAGCAGCATGGCGATTTCTGCGGTGGCGTCGGACAGCACATCTGGCGTGTTGGTGACGATGATACCCTTGTTGCCGGCCGCCTCGAGATCGCAATGATCGACACCAACGGAAAAATTAGCGATCACCTTGATCGAAGCGGGCAGTCTTGCGATCAACGCGGCAGTCATTTTCTCGGTGTGGCAGGGCAAGATGGCATCGGCCCCAGCCGAAAGTTCGACCAGCTCATCGGCGCTGTAGAGCTTGTCGTCCGGATTGAGGATCGGCGCGTAGTCCCTGATCAGGCGGGCCTCGACGGACGTAGGCAATTTGCGGGTGACAAAGATGACGGGTTTGGCGCTCATTTTAAGCCCCCTTATTTTTGTTGAAGATGATCGATGCCTGCTTGCGCGCATTCGCGGTCCTGTTCGGCCGTGCCGGAACTACAGCCAATGCCGCCGATGGTGTCATCACCGTCGAAAACCGGCAAGCCACCGCCAACAACGGTGAAACGGCCACCTGCGGAGGTGTGGATGCCGAAGGTCAGCGAACCGGGCTGACAAAGCGCGTTGTATTCATGGGTGCCACGGCGCGCAACGGCGGCACTGAATGCCTTGTCCTGGGACAACGAGACACTAAGCACTTTGCCTCCGTCCATGCGCGAAAAGGCGATCAGGGTGCCGGATTCATCGGTCACGGCGATGCACATGGGGATCCCGATTTCGCGGGATTTGGCTTCGGCTCCGGCGATCAGTTTAAGGGCATCGTCGTGGGACAGGCGTTTGATATTTAACATCATGAAACCCCCACTGGCTGGACAGGCAAGCCTATTTCCGAAGGCTGTCTGCCGCCTAAGTCGGTGGTGATGTCACGGCAGGTCTTGCGGACAAGCTCGCCTATGGTCGGGATGCGTTCGTTGGATATCCGCGCCGTCGGGCCGGAGATCGAAACCGCCGCCAGCGGTCCACCATTCTCATCATATATGACAGAGGCGACGCAGCGCATGCCGATGGATTGTTCTTCATCGTCGATGGCGTATCCGCGCCGCCTGACGTCTTCGAGTTCACTCATTAAATCTGGTGTGTAAAGGCGCGCCGCATCGCCAGAACCAGACATCTGGTGCTGGGTGATGCGATTGCGGTCAACGTCGGGCATGGCCGCAAGGATGGCCTTGCCGACGGCGGAACAGTGAAGCGGTGCGCGTGAGCCCGGGCGCACGAAGGCGCGGACGATTTCCCGGCATTCTACCTGCGCCAGGTAGACGATTTCTTCTTGATCGTGGGTTGCCAGATTAACCGTCTCGCCAGCCTGATCCATCAAGTGGCGCATGAATATCTTGGCCAGGGGGACAAAGTTCCTGGAGCGTGCGAAGGTATTGCCGACAACGAAAGACTGGACCCCGACTGACCATAAATTTGCGCCCCGGTTGAAGCGGACAAAACGACGATTTTCCAATGTTGTCAACAGCCGGTGGGTGGTTGACGTCGGCAATTCGCCAAGCCGTGCCAGTTCGGTCAGGGTCAGGCCGCCGTCATGTTCGGAAAGCTTCTCCAGGATGATCAGAGCGCGGGTCAGTGACTGCACCTGGGGGCTTCGCTCGGCGGTCTGTTTTTTCGCCTTGTCGAGGCCTTTTTGTGAGGGTGCCGCTGGCTTCGCTGGTTGGCTCACGCTGTTCTCCACATATTGATAACCTTGATTAATCTTCGGTTATATACACCGGTTCCCGCATTGTGGAAACACTTTCCTATTCCGTTGACAGGTTAGGGTGGCGAGCATAGATGATTGGCAAGATATTAACCGCTCTGCCACGCTTTATTTGTTGAGTATTGTAGGGCTGATGGGGTCGTTGATTTTACACCAATTATTTTCTCTGGAGACGGTTATGAGTTTCACCATTGTAGAACAGTGCCCGGCGCGATTGAATCGTTCCGAATTGGCGGTTCCGGGATCGAACCCGAGATTTCTTGAAAAGGCGGCTGCCGGCGATGCCGATGTTGTCTTTCTTGACCTGGAAGATGCCGTCGCCCCCGACGACAAGGTGCAGGCGCGCAAAAATATCATCGCCGCCCTTAATGACCTGGATTGGAGCGGCAAGACCGTGTCCGTCCGCATCAACGGCCTGGATACTCATTACATGTACCGCGACGTCGTTGACGTGGTCGAACAGGCCGGTGCCAACCTCGACCTGATCATGATCCCAAAGGCCGGTACGGCTGCGGACATCTACGCCATCGATATGCTGGTTACCCAGATTGAGCAGGCCAAGGGTTATAAAAAGCGCATTGGCTTCGAGATGATTATCGAAACGGCGCTCGGCATGGCCAATGTCAACGAAATTGCCGCCGCCAGCCCGCGCAATGAATCCCTGCACTTCGGCGTCGCCGATTACGCCGCTTCGACCAAGGCGCGGACCACCGTCATCGGTGGGCCGAACGCCGATTATGGCGTGCTGACCGATGCCGACGATGCCGGCAACCGCGACTATCACTGGGGCGACATGTGGCACTATGCCGTCGCCCGTATGGTCGTCGCCGCCCGCGCCAACGGCCTGCGTCCCATTGATGGGCCGTTCGGTGATTTCTCCGATGCCGACGGTTACGCCGCACAGGCGATGCGTTCGGCGGTTCTCGGCTGTGAAGGCAAGTGGGCGATCCACCCCAGTCAGATCGTCCAGGCCAACGCCTTGTTTACCCCTTCGGAGGCAGAAGTGACCAAGGCTAATCGTATCCTGGAGGCCATGGAACAGGCACAGAAAGAAGGCAAGGGGGCGGTCGCCCTCGACGGTCGCCTGATCGACATCGCCTCGATCAAGCAGGCGGAAGTCCTGGTTCAAAAGGCCGCCGAAATCGCCGCCGCCGGTTAAGCCGGATATAACCAGCTTTAAAAATCAGCGGTGCCTGCGGGTGCTGCTTTTTTTTGCCTTTGTTTATCTTGTTTTGCTTCGCCTTGCCCATTGCCTGTGATAGAAAACGGCCATGCATAATTATCTCGATTTCGAAAAACCAATCGCCGACCTTGAAGGCAAAATCGAAGAACTTCGCCATCTGTCGAGCGACGGCGAGGTCAATATTGCCGACGAAGTGACGAAGTTGCAGGCCAAGGTCGATAAGCTGCTGCGCCAGACTTACGCCAAACTGTCGCCGTGGCAGAAGACCCAGATCGCCCGCCATCCCGACCGCCCGCACACAATTGACTATCTGGCCGCCCTGATCGAAGACTTCACGCCCCTGGCCGGTGACCGCGCCTACGCCGAAGACAAGGCGATCATTGGGGGGCTGGGGCGCTTTCGCGGCTCCTCGGTGGTTGTCATCGGTAACGAAAAGGGGGCCGACACCAACGATCGGGTTGCCCACAATTTTGGTATGGCCCGTCCCGAAGGCTACCGCAAAGTCGTCCGTTTGATGGAAATGGCCGACCGCTTCAATCTGCCGGTGATAACCCTGATCGATACGCCCGGTGCATACCCCGGCGTCGATGCCGAAGCGCGCGGCCAGGCCGAAGCCATCGCCCGCTCAATCGAAACCTGTTTCCAGATCAAGGTGCCGCTGATCAGCGTCGTCATCGGTGAAGGCGGATCGGGTGGGGCCATGGCCATGGCGGCGGCCAATTCTGTGTTGATGCTGGAACATTCCATCTATTCCGTGATTTCGCCCGAAGGCTGCGCCTCAATCTTGTGGCGTGACGGTTCGCAATCCAAGGAAGCTGCCGAAGCGCTTAAACTGACGGCTCAGGATTTGCTGGGACTTGGTGTCATCGAAGGCATCATTGCCGAACCCCTGGGCGGTGCCCATCGCAGCCCGGAAACAACGATTAACGCCGTCGGCGAGGCCATTGAAGGCAGCTTGCGCGATCTATCGAGCCTGGATGGCGGCGTCTTGAAGAGCAAGCGCCGCGAGAAATTCCTCAAAATCTGCTCGCAACTGCCCGAATAATTATTTTTTTCATCTGCGTGACAGTCAGTCGCCCAAAGAATATCTTCGGCCGCAATAACCACCTATGGTATATTTATTTTGCAAGCAACGGTATAAATCGTTGAGTGTTGAGTTAATGATTGTCGGGGGGGGTAGGGGAAAATGGATCAGATAGCAGGAGAGATTTTCGTAGGAAGTTTTCAGCAATTAATAGATGCCTCCGGTGGAGATGTTATTTTTTGGATCAAGATTTCCGGTATCCTTTCACTTGTTGGATTTGTGCTGTTGACCGGTTTTGTTTTGCGCGGTGCCGTGGTTGGAAGGAAGAGGGCTGAATTCGAAAAATTAATAGCTGTTTATTCTCTTGAAGACACGATTGCGTACAAGAGACTTCTCTTCGCTATGCGTGGAGAAAGTTCTAGCTCTCATTCCGATACTATAAAATCGAAGTGGTTGCGGAGAATGGGCGAGGGCAAAACGGTCAGTTTCGAAGATGACAGGTTCCGAAGTTTTTTTGCTCCGGTGTTTTTTACAGCTGTCATATGCACCTTGGGAGCCTGGGTTTTTGTTCTCGGCCTGGAAACCAAGTTTGCGGAATTTCCAAACGCTGTTTTTTCCGGATCCAAAGCATCGTGCCTTCTTGCTGATTATCAAGCCCTGCTTAAAGAAAAAAATCCTGCCATGATAAAGTGCTTTAATGAAGTTCTCGCTTATCAGTCCATTACCGTGTCTGCGATTGGCTATGGGTTTATGGGGGCTTATCTATTTTCAATGCTGGTCATTCTCCGTCGCATGATGTCGATCGATCTTACTCCATCGGTCTATTACAACGTCAGCCTGCGGATAATATTTTCCATTGTCGTGGCTATTGTTTTTCGACATTTTGTTGATGCATGGAGTTTTGGCGAATCTCCCGGCTATGTTTCAGCGAATTCAATGATACCGGTATTTTCTTTTTTTGCAGGAATGACGCCATACAGCGCCCTGACCTTTATGAAAGAGAGAATGCCGTTCACAAAGGCCAAAGGGAATGAGCGAGCTGATTCTTTAGTCTTTGAAATGATTGAAGGAATTTCCATTTTCAAAAAAGTTCGATTAAACGAAATAGCCCTTGATGATGCCCATAATCTGGCCGTGGCCAATCCCTTGGAAATCGCTTTCCGTACTCCATATAAATTAAATTTCATTATGGACTGGGTTTCACAATCGCAACTTTTTTTGCGATTTGGAACGACTGGACTGAAGGACATGAGATCAAAGGGGATTCGTAATATCTTTGATTTCTATCAAAATACGCAAACACAGGAAGATATTGCCAATATGGTTAAGGTTCTGCCGCAATACAAAGATAGAATTCAATACACCCGTCGGAATTTAGATGAAGATCCGTGCTTCGCCCGATTGGAAGAGCTTAGGTTGAAAATGAGAAGCGTTGAACCAGCATTAAGGGGGGCTTGACCCTAAGAGCGTAGTTTCCTGAGGTAAACGTTGAAATGCTCAAGCAGTTTGGGCACGTCCGGGTCGAGCGCATCCCATAATGCCGCGCCCTTGGGGTCGTTGTTGCGAAGATAGCGCAGGAAGCTGTCGCACTGTTTCTCCAATTGCTTCTTGAAATCGATCATTTCATTGGAAAACTTGTCCATTCCCAGGCCCTGGTAGGCCATTTCCTCGTACAGCCAGGCTTCGCATTCCATATCGCTCAGGCGCATTTTGCCCCAACGGTCATTCAAATGCTGAATGCCGTGGCCGACCAGTTCGTGGGCCATCACCGCCGCCAGTTCCCTGAGCGGCCATTTGATGCCGTGCCGACTGACGATGACCAGGAAGGTGCTGGCGGGGCGGTAATTACCTGTACGTTTGTAGTAGTGGGGCGAGAACAGGGCGACCTGGATAGAAGCCATATTCGACATCTTGTCCGGATAGCGCGGGTCGTAGACGATGGTCACCGGCCCTCTTTTCTTTAGCCGTTCGATTTGCAATTTGCTGAACGCCGAACCGTTTTCGATCAGGGCCAGGGCATGGGCGATGATCTTCAAGCCTTGCCCGGCATCGACGATAGGGACGTCGAACTGTTCACCGGCAGGGGGGCTTAGGCCAATCAGGGAGATGCCATTGTATTGCGAGAGCGCCATACCCGGGGCCGCTTCGCCAATGATTGCCTCGGCTTCTTTTTGCGTTAGCGCGGAGGCTGGTGTCGGCGCTGAGCCCAGCAAACAGATAAAGCAGAAGAAGGTGAGTCCTTTAAACAACCGGTTCAATGATAGCCTCGTTGTTTTCTTGTTCGATGGTTGCGGTCCAGCCGAAATCATCGAAGATGGCATACAGCACCGGCACCACGATCAGTACCAGCACCGTCGAAGCCAGCAATCCGAAACAAAGGCTGGTGACCAGCGGAATAAGAACCTGGGCTTGCA
>CBFDEA010000062.1:0-7607 GCA_965603695.1 uncultured Rhodospirillaceae bacterium
CAGGAAGCGCGACGGATCGGAAGCAAACCAGGCGTCGGCGCCTTCGGTTTCAACCGCTTCGACGATGCGCTCGAAGACCTCGGTGTCGCGCAACGGCTCGCCGCTTTCCTTGTTAACGAAAACCGTGATCGGCACGCCCCAGGCACGCTGGCGCGACACGCACCAGTCGGGACGGGTTTCGATCATGCCGTTTAAGCGATTGCGTCCGGCTTCGGGGATGAAACGGGTATCATTGATCGCCTGCAAGGCCGTTTCGCGCAGGCCGTTCTTCTCCATGGAGATAAACCACTGCGGTGTGTTGCGGAAAATAAGTGGTGCCTTTGAGCGCCACGAATGGGGATAGCTGTGGGTAAGCTTGGTCGATGCCAGCAGGCCACCACATTCCACAAGCTTTTCGATCACCGCCTTGTTGCCGGGATAATACGGCTTGTTCTTGGTGCCGATTGCCATCACTTCTATGCCGGCGAACAGGCCGACATGGTCCATAAATTTACCATCGGCGGCGACCGTATCGGGGATCGCAATACCATTGGCCATGCCGAGTTCCCAGTCATCCGCGCCGTGCCCCGGGGCGATATGGACGAACCCGGTGCCGCTGTCGATTTCGACAAACCCGGCGGCCAGCATCGGCACGTCGTAGCCGTAATAAGCATCGAGGCCGTGTAAGGGGTGGCGGCAGATGGCACCGGCAAGATCGGCACCCTTGAAGGCGCATAAAACTTCGTGCTCGGTAATGGCCGCAACCTGACAAACCTCGGCGATCAGCGCTTCGGCGATGATCAGGGTCGCGCCAGCCTGAACGTGACTGTCCGGCCCGCAGGCGACGACTTTCAGGGCGACATAATCAACGTCGTCACCGTAAGCGATAGCGCGGTTGCCGGGGATGGTCCACGGCGTCGTCGTCCAGATGACGATATCGGCACCGGAAAGTTCGGCAATGTTTGAGCTGGCGATGGGGAAGCGCACGAAGATCGTGCTCGAGGTGTGATCGTGGTATTCGACTTCGGCTTCGGCCAGGGCGGTTTTCTCGACAATCGACCACATCACCGGCTTGGCGCCCTTGTAGAGCGATCCGTCCATCAGGAATTTGCCAAGCTCGCGGACGATTTGCGCCTCTGCGGCGTAGGCCATGGTGGTATAGGGATTGTCCCAGTCGCCGACGACGCCCAGGCGCTTGAATTGCTGGCGCTGTTCATTGATCCAATGGTCGGCGAATTCGCGGCATTCCTGACGGAATTCGACGATCGGCACGTCGTCCTTGTCCTTGCCTTCGGCGCGGTATTTTTCTTCGATCTTCCATTCGATCGGCAAACCGTGGCAATCCCAGCCGGGAACGTAGTTGGAATCCTTACCCAGCATCTGTTGGGAGCGCACGATCACGTCTTTCAGGATCTTGTTCAACGCCGTGCCGATGTGCAGGTTGCCGTTGGCGTATGGCGGGCCATCGTGAAGAATAAACTTTTCTCGGCCTTGGCCGGCTTCGCGCTGGCGGCGATAAATATCCATTTCCTGCCAGGCTTTGAGCATTTCGGGCTCGTTCTGGGCCAACCCGGCCTTCATCTTAAAGTCGGTTTGGGGAAGAGAAATCGTTGCTTTATAATCAATGCTCATTATCAATCCTGGTCACAAAATACGCCTTGCATTATCGCAGTCGAGGGCGATTTGTGCCTTTAAATCATCGATGCCGTCAAATTTCTTTTCCGGACGCAAAAAATCGACCAAGGCGATCCGCAGATGACGACCATACAGGTCACCGTCAAAGTCGAACAGATGGGCTTCTAAAATAGTGTCATTTCCATCGAAAGTCGGGCGGCTTCCGTAGTTGGCGACGCCGTCATACCACGTGGTCGCGGCCGCTTCATCGATACCGGCGCGAATCGCATAGACGCCGTGGGCGGGACGCAGATATTCCCCGAGATGCAAATTCGCCGTTGGGAAGCCGATGCTCCGCCCACGGGCGTCGCCATGTTCGACCCGGCCTTCAATTTCAAAGTCGCGACCAAGCAACCTGCTTGCGGCGCGTGGATCACCGGCTTTCAGGCATTCCCTGATGGCCGTCGATGAATAAACCGTTTGCCCATCATCGACGGCGCTGACGCAGGTAAAGTCGAAGCCTTCTTCCTGGCCTTTGCGCAAAAGCAATTCGCAGTTTCCGGCCCGCTTGTGACCGAAAACGAAATCATAGCCCGAGACGACGTGACGGGCGCCTAAAGCTTCAACCAGGACGCGGCCGATAAAATCATCGGCGCTCAGGTTGGTGAAGGCCTTGTCGAAATGCAGGACAATCAGGTTATCGACGCCCAACTCTTCGATATGGCGGGCCTTGGTTCTGAAAGGCGTTAGGCGAAAGGGCTCCGCCTCCGGCGTGAACAGCGCCCGCGGATGCGGCTCGAAACTCAGCACGGCCCAGGGAATGCCCTGGTCGTGGGCTATGCGTCCGGCCTCGCCAATGACCGCCCGGTGGCCTAGGTGGACTCCGTCGAAGTTGCCGATGGCGATGGAAGCGCCGCGGACTTCTTCTGGCAGATTTTCGAAATGTCTAAATATATGCATGGCGGCAAGAAGATGTCCGTAGGCCCATAACTGGTCAAGGGGAATCGGCCTTATTACCCTTTATAAAAATTACTTAAATTCAGCCCCTGGAGGGGACCATTACGGTGGCTTCGCCATCAATAACCACTTTGTCGCCGACGCTACAGACCGTCTTCAGTTCGACAAATTTCTTTTCCGGCACCAGTTTAGCGACCGTGACCCGAGCATTTACCGTATCCCCGGCCCTGACCGGTGCCTTGAAACGCAGCGCCTGACTGACGTAGATGCAGCCCGGCCCCGGCAACTTTGTTCCGACCACTGTCGAAATCAGGCTGGCGGTTAACATGCCGTGGGCGATACGCCCTTCAAACATGGTTTCATTGGCAAATTCGTGGTTCAGGTGAACCGGGTTGATATCCCCGGAAATTCCCGAAAACATGACGATATCGGCGTCCGTCATGGTCTTTCCATAAACGTCGGTCATGTCTACTTCCAAATCTTCAAAGTAATAACCGTGCAGTTCAAGGTAAGTCATTTGCTGGTCCGTTCGATATTCTTATGGTTAAAGCCGACCGCAATGTTGCAGTGCAGCATGGGATTGCCGGGCAATATACTGCGATAGTGTATGACAGACAAGAAGTTGATATTTTTTGACTCGATGGTGTTAGCATTCCCATTGGCCTAATAAATTGCTATTGAATAACAATGGTTGCGACAAATAACGAACCCCGCGCCCGGCGCGAGAAAAACAAGTCAGGCGGCGGTGCCTCATCGCCGTTGTTGCTGGCTGGATTGCTTTTTATTATTACCTTTTTCGCCCTGCCCGCCACGGCCCAGGAACCATTCAAGCTGGACATGCCGATTCGCTGCACACCGGGCAGTGATTGCTGGATCGTCAATTATGTCGATGTCGATACGGGACCTGACGCCAGCGATTATATGTGCGGGGACGCCACTTACGACACCCACAAGGGCACTGACATTGCCGTCATGGACGCCAGCGTCATGCGCGAGGGGATCGAGGTTTACGCCGCGGCGAGCGGCGTCGTGCGCGGCGTTCGCAACGACATGCGCGACATTAACTTCAACCTGGGTGGCGGTGCCGCGTCGGTCACGGGCAAAGAGTGCGGCAACGGGGTCCTGCTCGATCACGGCGGTGGCTGGACCACCCAGTACTGCCATATGTTGCGCGGCAGCGTCATCGTCGCCAAGGGTGATACCATTGAGAGCGGCCAGACACTGGGGTTGGTCGGGCTTTCGGGACTGACCGAATTCCCCCACGTTCATCTTCAGGTTAAATTCAACGATCAGGTCGTCGACCCCTTTGCCGGTCTTCAAAGAACCAAGAAGTGTGGCATCGGCAAAGCCCCGCTTTGGAAAACCAGCGCCTTGTTGTCCATGCTCTATGATCCGACAGCGCTCTACAACGCCGGGTTTTCTTCAACCACGCCCAATGCGCGGATCGCCCGCGAAGGCCTGTACGGCGGCGAGGTATTATTCCAAAAATCGCCGGTCATCGCCCTGTGGACGGATATATTCTGGGTCAATGCCGGTGACAAATTACAGTTTTTAATTTCCGGCCCGCAGGGCGATACCATCCTGGCCCACACCACCACCCTTAAAAAGAAACAGGCCCGGCGCTTTGCCTACGCCGGCATCAACCGCAAAGACGTCCCCTGGCCGAAAGGCACCTATACCGGTGAAATCCGCCTGATCCGCCCCGGTTCCGACGAGGAATACAGCGTCGTCAAGGTGATTGACGTTAATTAAAACTAAGTTAGGTTAACGCCGACGGCTGACCAGTTTCGGGCTCGAGCGCATGGATTTCAGAACCCGTTTGCCTACGGAGCGTTTTTTCGGTTCTTCGGTCAGCTCGGGCGCTTCGTCCGCATCATCCACTTCTTCGTCATTCTTACTGAAGATATCATCATCGAACAGGGACGAGCGCTGATGCTGGCTTGAAATCCGCCGCTCGATCATGGCCAGGGTGCGCCGGACCATGGGATGGCGTTCCGGATCGGAGTGGCCGGTAAGCAGATGGCGGCGGGCAATCGCCTTGGTGATCGCGACAATCGCCAGATAATCATGGCGCGGCTCGCACCACCGGACAAAGGCGGCAAGCGTCCAGGGGTGGGCAGGCAACGACTTCAGCTTGCGCGCCTGACACCACCGGGCAAACTCATTCCAGGGCTTTCCATGGCTGCGCAGCGGCATAAGGACTCAATCCAGATATTTTCCAAGCCCCCAGATATAGCAGCATTCTGGAAAACAGTAAAACGGTGGAAAGGGAGAGGAACGAGGCCCAGCGCTTGAGGGAGAATAAAAAGAAAATGGTGCCCCCGGTCGGAATCGAACCGACACTCCCTTGCGAGAACGGGATTTTGAATCCCGCGCGTCTACCAATTCCGCCACAGGGGCACTGCGTTGGAGGCGGCCATCATAGCCAAGGCTTGCGCCGGGTCAATCGTGATATTGCAGATTAATTGATGGACTGCTAAACCTCTGCCCGGACGCCATTTTTTAGCGAGGAAAATACACGTGATCAGAGGGCTTTACGACTGGACCATGAATTTGGCCGGCCACCGCAACGCTTTGGCGGCGCTGGCTTTGGTGTCCTTCATCGAAAGTTCGATCTTTCCCATTCCCCCCGATATCCTGATTATCCCCATGGTACTGGCATCGCGCGAGAAAGCCTGGCGCATCGCCCTTGTTTGCACGGTGGCGTCGGTTCTCGGCGGGCTGGCGGGCTACGGTATCGGTTATTTCCTGTACGAATCCGTCGGTAAGACGCTGCTCGAGTTCTATGGCTACGCCGATAAATTCGCCACCTTCCAGGACTATTATCATGAATGGGGAGCGTGGATCGTCGGCGGTGCCGGCCTGACGCCCTTCCCCTACAAGGTCATCACCATCGCCAGTGGCGTCGCCGATCTGGATCTGGTCGTCTTCACCATCGCCTCGATACTGTCGCGCGGTTTACGCTTCTTTCTGGTCGCCGGGTTGTTATGGTATTTCGGCGCGCCGATCAGGGTCTTTATCGAAAAGAATCTTGGCATTCTGGCGACCGCCTTTTTCGTTCTGCTGTTTGGCGGATTCGTGCTGATCAAGTTCCTGCTTTAGGCTAGGATCAGGCATGACCTTATCACGCCTGATCCCCGCTTTCATTTTTCTCGTTGCCATCGGTGCGCTTGCGACGGCGTTAAGCGCCCAACATCTGTTCAAGCTGGAACCCTGCATCCTGTGCCTGTATCAGCGGATTCCCTTCATCGCCACCGGGCTTCTGGCCGTTCTGGCGCTGCGCCTGAAGCCGTCATCGCCCCTGATCCCCCTGCTTGTCATCCTGTGCGGCTTGATTTACCTGGGCGGTGCCGGGATCGCCATCTACAATGTCGGTGTCGAGCAACACTGGTGGATTTCGGGGTGTTCGGGCAGACTGACCGACAACGTCACCGTCGATCAATTGCGTGCCAGCCTGATGCAAAAACCGGTGAAAGCTTGCGACGATGTCGACTGGACCCTTTATGGCATCAGCATGGCGACCTATAATGTCGCCTTCTCGAGTGCCCTTGGGCTGGCCAGTATCGCCGCAGGCATACAACTGTCGAAGACAGGCAAAAAATGACCGATGAAACCAAAACCTATTCATCAATAGACGGTCGCCTGCCCGGCGATCCCAGTCGCGCCGAACTGATTGAGCGCTTCATCCGGGTCGATCAGGCCGGTGAATACGGCGCCGTGCGCATCTATCAAGGCCAGCTTAGTGTGCTTGGGCAATCCGACAGTGCGCCGGTCATTTCCCATATGCTGGCCCAGGAAGAAGAACACCTGGAGACCTTTTCAAAAATGATCGGCAAGCGCCGGGTCCGGCCGACCGCCCTGCTGCCGCTTTGGCACATAGCCGGGTTCGCGCTCGGCGCGGGGACGGCGCTGCTTGGTGAAAAAGCGGCCATGGCGTGTACCGTCGCCGTCGAGGAAGTCATCGACGAACACTACGCCGGGCAAGTCGAAAAACTTGAGGCCATGGGTGGCAACGAGCAGGAACTTAAATCGACGTGCGAGAAATTCCGCCTGGAAGAACTTGAACACCGCGACACCGCCCTTGAGCACGGCGCCGAACAGGCCCCCGGCTATGATGGCTTAAGCGCCCTGGTCAGGACCGGCTCGCGCCTGGCCATCTGGCTATCAGAGAGAATTTAACGTTCGTGCTTGCGGATCAGGCCGGCAATGATGCCGCGGAAGGTGCGGACTTCCTGTTCGGTCATGTTTGCCCGCTGAAACATATTGCGGATGTTGCGCACCATCGCCGGGCGTTTCTCTACCGGCCTTAAAAACCCACAGGCATCGAGTTCGGATTCGAGATGTTCGAACATACCGACCAGTTCGGTCTTGTCGGCAAGCCGGGTGTGCTTGGGAATGCGCTCATCAATGGCCGGGGTCGTATCGCCGGACTGGAACCATTCATAACCGATCAACAATACAGCCTGGGCCAGGTTGAGCGAACTGAAGGCCGGGTTCATGGGGATCGTCACCAAAGTATCGGCCAGGGCCACGTCATCATTGTTCAGGCCCCACGCCTCGCGCCCGAAAATCACCCCGGGCCTGCCCCCGGCGGCGATGACGTCACGCATTTCCTCCGCCGCCGCGCGCGCACTCAAGACCCGCTTGGTCATGTCCCGGTCGCGTGCCGTCGTCGCGTAGACATGGCTAAGACCGGACAAGGCTTCGGCCGTCGTCTCAAAGACCTGGACGGCGTCGAGGATCACCTCGGCCCCGGCGGAAGGTTTGATCGCCTTGTCGTTCGGCCAGCCATGCACCGGGGCGACCAGGCGCAAATCGCCTAAGGCATTGTTGAGCATGGCGCGGGCGCTCATGCCGATATTCTCGCCCAATTGCGGATTGATCAGGATAATCGCCGGAGCCCCGGCAACGGCTGTAGCGCTCGACTTGGGCAGCCGCCGTGTTTTCTTTTTTTCGCTCATTGTTTGCCTTAAGTCACACCGTCGCGATACAGCTTGAAAACAATACTGTCGCGCAGGGCTTCATAGGAGGCCTCGATAATGTTGGTCGAAACCCCG
>CBFDEA010000063.1:0-7574 GCA_965603695.1 uncultured Rhodospirillaceae bacterium
TTCCGTACGCGCATCGACTTCACGGGTTTCCATTGAGTCCGGCATTTGCATAAGGCCGGAAGGCTTGCCTTCCTGCCACTCGAATGCGCGTTCACTGACCAAATCGACGTGGCCGCTGACCGTCTCGCCTTCGCGCATGGGAATTTCACGCAGCACCAGCGGTCGACCTGATACTACCTGCAGGGCTTCAAGTGTCGCTTTGACGCCGACGGAGGCGCTGTCCATTTTGTTGATAAAAATAATGTGGGGAATTTTATGATCGTCGAGAAATTTTAATAACGGGGAAATAGTCAGGGCCTTGTCGAGTTCCGGCTCACAGACAATGACCGCGCAATCGGCCACCATAAGGGTGTTATAGGTTTCTTGAATAAGCTCGACGGAACCTGGGCAGTCGATAAATGACCATTTCTCGCCAATGTATTCGGCGTTGGCGACATTCAATTCCGTGCCCATATCGCGGGCCTTTGATTCAGGCGAGCCATCGCCAACGCTATAACCTTCCTTGGCGTTGCCTTTCCGGTTGATTTCTTTGCAGGCGTGAAGAATGCTTTCCAGCAGTGCCGTCTTACCGCTCAGATAAGGGCCGACAAGGGCCGCCACGCGGGGTCCCGATGGGGTTTTAGTCACGATTGCGCCTCCCAGGTTTGATTTGCTTCAACCACTTTGGACGCGTCAGGGCGCTTTTTTCAAGCGAGCGCCCTTTAAAAGGCGTCATAAGTTTAGGTTAGGACTCTGGCCTTTAGGAGTCCAAGAAAAAAGGAGGACCAAAGCCCTCCTTTTTCTATAATCTTTGTAGATATGCCGACTACTGCAAGGCGGCACAGGCCCGCTGGATACGGCTGCAGGCTTCTTTCAGCAAATCGGTCGAGGTCGCGTAACTGACCCGAAAATGCGGCGACAGACCGAACGCCTCGCCATGAACTGCGGCGACGCCTTCACTTTCCAGAAGGTAGGCGACGACATCTTCATCGGTTTCCAGTGTTTTGCCGGTCGGTGTTTTTTTGCCGATCATTCCGGCGCAGGACGGATACACATAAAACGCGCCAATCGGCGTCGGGCAGGACAGTCCCTCGGCCTCGTTCAACATGGCGACGACCAGGTCGCGACGCTCTTTGAAGACGGCGTTGTGTTCGGCGATGAAGTCATGCGGACCGTTCAAGGCGGCAACGGCGGCAGCCTGCGAGATTGACGACGTATGGGTCGTGCTTTGCGACTGTATCTTGTTCATGGCCTTGATGATCTCGTCAGGTCCCGCCGCATAGCCGACACGCCAGCCGGTCATGCAATAAGCCTTCGACACGCCGTTCAATGTCAGCGTCCGCGCAAACAGGGCCGGCTCGATCTGGGCCGGGGTGACGAATTCAAAATCGTCATAGACCAGATGTTCATACATATCATCGGTCATCACCCAGACTTGCGCGTGCTTCAGCAGCACATCGCACAGGGCTTTCATGTCGGCCCGGGTGTAACCGGCACCGGTTGGGTTGGACGGGGAATTCAGGATCAACCATTTGGTCTTTGGCGTGATTGCCGCTTCCAAAGCTTCCGGGGTCAACTTGAAACCGACCTCTGCCGGGCAATCGACGATCACCGGGGTGCCTTCGGCCAGCAACGTGATATCGGGATACGAAACCCAGTAAGGGGCTGGGATGATGACCTCGTCACCGGGATCGAGAGTCGCCATCAGGGCGTTGTAAATATTCTGCTTGCCGCCGCAACCGACGGAAATCTGGTCGGTGGTATAGGTAAGGTCATTGTCGCGTTTCAATTTGTCGACGATGGCTTGACGCAGCTCCGGAGTACCGGCGACGGCGGTGTATTTTGTCTCGCCCCGGTCCATGGCCGCCTTGGCGGCTTGCTTGATGTGATCGGGAGTGTCGAAATCCGGCTCTCCGGCGCCAAGGCCGATGACATCACGACCGGCAGCTTTCAGCTCGCGGGCCTTGGTGGCGACGGCAATGGTCGGGCTCGGTTTGATACGCGAAAGACGGGAGGCAATAAAGGGCATTTTCTGGGTCCATTTTTCAGCAAGCATAAGGAAAACCGACGGCAATCTAAGCCCTTGCCCCGGCCAGCGCAACCTGGAACACGGCGGCGTAGTGATATGGCGGCAACTCGATGACGTCGCTTAGCCTAAATCCGGACGGAATCACCGCCCGCTCAACATCTGCAGGTGACATGCGCATTTCATCTTTAGGCCCGCGTGGTTGCCCCAGAATTACCGTTTCTGCCCGTGCTCGGGCATGCCAGTTAATGATAATGAATGCGCCACCCGGCTTTAACACCCGGGCCACAGCAGCCGATAAGGCGTCTTTGTCTGGGACCCCATGAAAGGTGTTGGCTATTAACAAGGCATCTGCCTTGCCGCTGTCCGCCAGCACCCGATCGACCTTGCACGCATCCGCCACGATCCATTGACAGGCGGCGACGGGGCCACTTTGTGCAGCCTGCTCGCTGCGGATGCGAGCCTGCGCCAACATGTCTTTATCTAAATCGACGGCAATAACCCTTCCGCCCTCTCCGACAAGCATCGCCAACGGTGCCGTGAAATGACCATTCCCACAACACAGGTCGATGACCATCATACCCGGTGCAATGCCGATTTTGGCAAGGGTCGCCATCGGTTTCGGCCAAAGCGCCTGCCACCAGTCGTCATCCGGCATTGCGCTGGCCGGAAATAAATCAGAATCCGTCATAATGCCGACAGTAAGCCAACGCCAAAGGGCGCGCAAAACAACAATGGCTTTTTGAGAAATTCAGGATGACGCCGGAAGGGATGAGGGGGAAGGGGGCGGGGGTATACATCCCTTCCGGAGGCCCCTGATTATAAAAGCAGAGAACCCATCGTCGATCCTGATTATGATCCTCATATATCGCACTATTTTAGTCAAGTATTAATTCTTTCGGCCATCTTACTTCCCGCACGGCCCGATATGGGACTCGCTTCGCGTACAAGCCACCCTTATAAAACAGGTATGAACAACAGCCAGCCAAAGCCCCTTTTCACGCCCCCCAAACGCCCGGCCCTTAAACCCGGCGAACCCTTCCGGCTGGTTTCGGACTACTCCCCTGCGGGCGATCAGCCACAAGCCATCGCGGCGCTTTGCAAAGGCATTGAAGCGGGGGAGCGCGATCAGGTGCTGCTTGGCGTTACCGGATCGGGCAAGACCTTTAGCGTCGCCCACACCATTGCTAAATTACAGCGCCCGGCCTTGATCATGGCCCATAACAAGACCCTGGCGGCCCAGCTTTACGGAGAGATGAAGGGGTTCTTCCCTCATAACGCGGTCGAATATTTTGTTTCGTACTATGATTATTACCAGCCGGAAGCTTATGTGGCGCGGACCGACACCTATATTGAAAAAGACTCCTCGATCAACGAGCAGATCGACCGCATGCGCCATTCGGCAACCCGTGCCTTGCTTGAACGCCCCGACGTCATCATCGTCGCCTCGGTTTCATGTATCTACGGTATTGGCGATGCCGAGACCTATGCCGATATGACCATCGAGCTTACCGCCGGCACCCAGGTTGACCGCGACGCGCTGCTCAAGACTTTTGTCGAATTGCAATACCGCCGCAACGATACCGACTTCTCGCGCGGCTCGTTCCGCGTTCGTGGAGACGTCATCGAATTATTTCCCTCTCATTACGAGGACCGGGCATGGCGCTTGTCGCTTTTCGGCGACGAGCTTGAAACGATCTGGGAGATCGATTCACTAACCGGCGAAAAGATATCGTCTTTGCAATCGGTTACCGTTTATCCGTCGAGCCACCACGTTACCCCGCGCCCGACGTTGCTGCAGGCAATTCCGAAGATCAAGGCAGAAATGAAAGACCGTGTCTTGCAGTTGACGGCCGAGGGGAAATTGATCGAGGCGCAGCGTATACAGGAACGCACCACTTTCGATCTTGAAATGCTGGAAACCACCGGTTTTTGTAGCGGTATCGAAAATTACTCGCGCTACCTGACCGGCCGGAACCCCGGCGACCCGCCGCCGACGCTGTTTGAATACCTGCCGGAAAACGCCCTGTTATTCGTCGATGAAAGTCATGTCAGCGTACCGCAGATCGGCGGTATGTTTAAAGGAGACCGCAGCCGTAAAGCCAATCTGGCCGAGTACGGTTTCCGACTGCCAAGCTGCCTCGACAACAGGCCGCTAAAACACGAAGAATGGGACGCCATGCGCCCGCAGAGTGTCTTTGTTTCGGCGACTCCCGCGCCGTGGGAGCTGGAGCGCACTGGCGGTGTCTTTATCGAACAATTGGTCCGACCGACCGGGCTTATCGATCCTTTGTGCATCATCCGTCCGGTTGAAACACAGGTCGACGATCTTTTAAAAGAGGTCAAGGAATGTGCCGCCCGGGCCGAACGGGTGCTGGTCACGACGCTGACCAAGCGCATGGCCGAAGATCTCAGCGAGTACCTGCACGATCACGGCGTGCGTGTTCGCTACATGCATTCGGATATCGACACCCTGGAACGCATCGAGATCATCCGCGATCTGCGCCTGGGGGCTTTCGATGTGCTGATCGGCATCAACTTGCTACGCGAAGGCCTGGATATTCCCGAATGCGCCCTGGTCGCCATTCTCGATGCCGACAAGGAAGGTTTCCTGCGCTCCAAAACATCGCTGATCCAAACCATCGGCCGCGCCGCCCGTCATGTTGAAGGGCGGGTTATTCTTTACGCCGATAAGATGACCGCATCCCTCGACTATGCCATAGGCGAGACCAACCGCAGGCGCGAAAAACAACAGGCTTACAACGCCGCAAACGGCATCACGCCGGAGAGCATTCGCTCTAAAATCACCGACGTGCTGGGCAGTGTCTACGAAGAAGACTACGTCACCGTCGATACTGGCGTTTCCGGTGACAAGCATCTGGTTGGGCATAATTTGCGCAGCCACATTGCCGGACTGGAAGAACGCATGAAGGCCGCCGCCGCCGACCTGGAATTCGAAGAAGCCGCCCGCCTGCGTGATGAAGTGCGCCGCCTCGAGGCCAGCGAACTGGGGCTCAACAAAGCCGGAGTCGCACCAAGGGCGGCGGCTGAAGGCGGCTGGGACAGCAAAGCCAAGGCGAAGACAACAAAAAGCTGGAAACGGCGCAAGTCCTAAGCCCTAATGGGCGCATGAGAGCGCCTTGACACCTGCACTCTATATTGTATTTTTGCTATGTTCTTGAGCATGATAGACTTGCCGGAACGAAGCGGGTGGGGGCCCATACAACATATGAGTAAAATGGAAATTGTCTGGAAGGACGAATACTGCGTCGGCCATCCACTCATCGATTACGATCATCAAACACTGGTCAACATCACCAACGAACTGTTCAACTGCGTTGAAGCTGGGCTTAGTTCTGAGGAAATCTCGACAACCATCAAATACTTGATTAATTACGTCGAGTTACATTTCAAACGGGAAGAAACGCTATTCCTGGAAAGCGACTATCCGGGTTCCAAGGCGCATATGGCAAAGCACCGCGAAATTGAACAAGTGGTGCGCGGTATTGCCGCACAGTACACCGCCGATCCGACAGCCATAAGTATCGATGAAGTCCTGGCTTTCCTGAAAAAGTGGCTGATCAACCATATCATGCACACCGACCGCTCCTACGTGCCATTTCTCGTCGCTTAATTTCTACGCGCCCAACAGCGACGGCCTGAGCATCCACTGCAAGATCCAGTTTCCGTCTTTATTCTGTTCCAGACAAACCACGGCCCCAGGGGCAAACGCGACGACCCCGTCCGCCTCATCACCGACAACCAGTCTAGCCACCAGGCGCCCCATGAACGGTTCATGGCCGACGATCATAACATCTTCGTGACAGCCCTGAAGAACGAGCAGAAGCTGATCGGTCGGATCGTTGGGGGCCAAACCGGCAGCCATTTCCTCGACCGCTCCGTCCGGACCGATGGATTGGGAGAGCATCTTGGCCGTTCCCATGGCGCGCGTTTTGCCACTGTGGATGACGCGCCCGGCCTTGACCCCGCCCCCAGCCAGGAACGATGCCATGCGCGCAACATCCTCACGGCCCTTGCCGCTTAAAGGGCGAGCCGGATCTTCAGCTTTACTCAGCGCGTCACCATGCTGGACAAGATATAGCTTCATCACCCGACCTTACTCCCATTGGCGGCATAAAAAAAAGCCCCCGACAGGCAGTCAGAGGCTTTTCATATTCGATGGAGAAATTCGTTAGTGCTTGGCTCTATCCGGCGGCGGAGACCATTGCTTCGGCGGCGGTGACTTCGGAGCCGTCCAGGCCGTCGATGTGGTCATTGTCGGCGTCCTGGGCTGCTCTGGCGTCTTTCAGGCGCTGTTCTGCCGCGGCTTTATCGATATCGGCAACCATCATCGCCTTTTCGACAAGCACCGTACAGCGTTCGTCGGTGACTTCGGCGAAACCGCCTTCGACGAAAACCTGGGCTATGACCTTGTCACCCTCATAAACATCGATGGTTCCGGCACGCACTGTCGAGAGCATCGGCGCGTGGCCTGCCAGCATGCCGAAGTCGCCCTCGCCGCCGGGCACGACAACCATGTCGGCTTCGCCGCTGAACAGCAGCTTCGCCGGGGTGACAATTTCCAGCTCTATTTTTTCTTCCGCCATCGGGCTTATCCTACTTTCTGCAACCAGGCCTTAAGCCGCTTCTTCGGCCATTTTCTTGGCTTTTTCGACGGCCGCTTCGATGGTCGAGACCATATAGAAGGCCGCTTCTGGCAAGTGATCGTATTCGCCATCGACAATGCCTTTGAAGCCCTTGATGGTGTCTTCCAGGGCGACAAACACGCCCGGCGTGCCGGTGAAGACCTCGGCGACATGGAACGGCTGGCTAAGGAAACGCTGAATCTTGCGAGCCCGGGCGACGGTCAGTTTATCGTCTTCGGAAAGCTCGTCCATGCCAAGAATGGCGATGATGTCCTGCAAGGATTTGTAGGTTTGCAGAATACGCTGAACTTCACGGGCAGTGTTGTAGTGCTCGTCGCCAATGATCCGCGGCTCGAGAATGCGCGATGTCGAATCGAGCGGATCAACAGCCGGATAGATGCCAAGCTCGGCGATCTGACGGCTCAGCACCGTGGTGGCGTCCAAGTGAGCAAACGATGTTGCCGGGGCCGGATCGGTCAAATCATCGGCCGGCACATAAATAGCCTGCACCGAGGTAATCGAACCCTTGTTGGTCGAGGTGATGCGTTCCTGCAAGGTGCCCATGTCGGTGGCCAGCGTCGGCTGATAACCAACGGCAGATGGAATGCGGCCGAGCAGCGCCGAAACTTCCGAACCGGCCTGGGTGAAGCGGAAAATGTTATCCATGAAGAACAGCACGTCCTGGCCTTCTTCGTCGCGGAAGTATTCGGCCATGGAAAGGCCGGACAGGGCAACCCGGGCACGCGCTCCGGGAGGCTCGTTCATCTGGCCGTAAACCAGGGCCGCCTTGGATTTATCGCCTTCGAGGTCGATAACACCGGATTCGATCATTTCGTGGTAAAGGTCGTTACCTTCACGGGTCCGCTCGCCAACGCCGGCAAACACCGAATAACCACCATGCCCTTTGGCGATGTTGTTGATCA
>CBFDEA010000064.1:0-7563 GCA_965603695.1 uncultured Rhodospirillaceae bacterium
AATACCTGTTTCAGGCGAACAGGATCGGTCCAGGCGTGGTGGACGACGCCTTCCTGGCAATGGCAGTCGAAGGAAATACTGAGATCTGTTGCCCTGGGTTCCAGACTTTGAACGCACTCATCGATAATTGGCCAGACGGACACCTGTTCGAATGAAACTTCCAGATACCCGGCCTCTATCTGGCTCAGCTCCAAAACCTGTTTGATCAGGTCGAGCAGATGATCTCCGCTTTTCAGAATCAAGCCGATATATTCTTTCTGTGTGGGGCTCAAGGGTTCCCTGGGGTTGCTATCGAGCAATTGAGAAAAGCCGAGAATGGCGTTCATCGGGGTGCGCAGTTCGTGACTCATGGAGCTGAGGAATTCAGATTTTGCTTTGTTGGCCTGATCGGCGGCTTCCCTGGCCATGCGGACCTTAGCTTCGGCTTCTTTTTCAGCCGAGATATCCCGGATAATGCCGGTAAAGCTTATTTGCTCAGCACTTTCCGTGCGGCTGACAGCCAGCCACATGGGGAAATGATTGCCATTCTTGCGACGGCCAACGACTTCACGGCCGATGCCGATGATTTTGTTTTTTCCGGTTTTATGGTGGGCGTTGAGATAACCATCGTGGGCGGACCGGTAAGGTTCCGGCATCAACATTTTGACGTTGTTGCCGATCACGTCATCGAGACTGTAATTAAAGATGTTCACTGCGGCGGCATTGAATGACTGAATCATGCCGTCCCTATCAATGGTGACAATGGCGTCAACGGCGCTTTCGACGACCGAGCGCAGGTGATCTTCGCTTGATCTCAATGCAAATTCAGTGTGCTCCAATTTGATCAGGTGGTCTTCCGTAGCCTTTAAGAACGTATTGCCGGCGTTAGCGACTAAATTGAGCTCGTAGTCCAGGTCGCCGCCGTGGTTTGGCAAGCGCTTGGCACCCGGCCGATGGGGATCAATTTGGTGAAAAGCATGAACCAGGGCATTCAGGGGATTGATCAGTTGCTGACGCACGTACCAGATAATCCAGCTCGCCAGGGCAAAAACAAACAAACCGGTGAGGATTGCCGAAACGGTAACAAAGGAGATCAGGCTATCGACGGTATCGCGAACCTTTGTTTCACTGGTCTGGCGGGCGGAATGGAGTTCGTTATCGAGAATAGCCAGGGCGACAGTCGCCGATGTGTCGTCAATTATTACGGCCTTGTCAATGTCGCGGGGCGGCATGGACTCTGCGGATAATTTTTCGGCAATCTTCAGGGCGGCTCTGTATTTATCAAGGGTTTCGATCAGGATATCGAGGGCCCCTTGTTCCTTGGGCGACATGCCAATCGACTGGTAGGCCGTCATGGCCATGGATATTTCCAGCATCTTTTTATAGGTCGTTACGGCGCGCTGGCGTTCTTTGCGCAAGATGAAGTTCTTGTAGTGATGGATCATACCGTCGTAGCCAAGAAGGCCACGAAGATGGCTCAGGATAACAATTTTTCGCGCCGTAACGGTGTTATAGTCTTGCCAAGCGTTGGCCGTCTTGTTCGATTGCTGAAAGGTAATCACCGACGTCAGGATGATCGAAATGACGACCAATGCCAGGGCGATGGCCAAGCCTTTGCCGAAGGCTGTAATCCGGATATGGGGAAAGTTAAATAACATTTTAAGGCTGATCCGCCAGGATGATTTCAAGTCGCCGCAATGCCAGATCGGTCAGGCCAAAAACATCGCTGGGGGTTTTGTCAAAGTGCTGTTCGGCGGCGTAAAGATCGCTGACAGACTGTTCCCACCCGGTGTGTCTGACAACGACATCGACAATCCCGTTAAGGAGGTGTGTTGAAATCAGAAAGACGGCGCTCGGCGTTATTCTCAGATTGACAGGTTTATGCGATACGAGAATTTGCTCATGCTCATGCTCAATCAGCCAGTCGGGCGTATCGGTGGGTATGTGAATATGTCCTTGCAGGCGGGCGGTGACTTTTTCGGCCAAGCCATAAACATCTGCCGGAACCTTGCCTTTAAAGATTTGCGGCTGCATTGCTTCAAGCTCGGCCTGCTTTTTTTCATCGCCGGAGACGATTTTGGCGTAGGCGAGCAGTGATCTGTTAATGTCGAGCCAAATGGAGAAGGCGTGACTCGGGGTTAACCCCAGTTCAAGGGCACGACTCTTGCCGGGTGAGGCGACGACAAGCAACACCACCAGTCCGGCCAGAAAAAAGGGCACGGACTTTCCCTTTAAAATCCCCCTGTGCAGTTGCTGTAATTTCATCATACCCCGGTAAATTTGTTTATTTTCCTGGCTATTAACGTATTCAAGTTATCATTTCATATCCAAGTCGTGTTATGCAAATACGACCCTTGTTATACGCGTCGACAAAAAGCATGGTTCAGCGTCATGAATAGCAAATCCCCACCGCCAATTATCGGTGTTTCCGGTTGCCGCAAGGTCATTGACGGCTATGACTATGATAGTGCCCCGCATTTGTTTGTCGAGGCGCTGGAAAAGGCTTGCGGGGCGGTGCCGTTGATCGTCCCCACTCTGGGCGCGGCGTTGGACCGGCAAACCTTGATCCGCCACGTTGATGGCCTGCTGTTTACGGGCAGTGTCTCGAATGTTGAACCTCATCATTACGAAGGGCCGGACAGCGTCGAAGGCACCGCCCATGACCCCCACCGTGACGCCACGACTCTGCCGCTTATTCGCGAAGCCGTCGATGCCGGGGTGCCAATTTTGTGCATCTGCCGCGGCTTTCAGGAATTGAACGTCGCTTACGGCGGCAGCCTGCATCAACGGGTTTTCGAGGTGCCGGGCTTGCTCGACCATCGCAGCAATCCGGAACTGCCGATTAATGAGCGCTTCGCCGTGGCCCACGAAATGAACCTCGTCGAAGGTGGTCTCTTCGCGGCGCTTGCGGGGGCGACAAAGATTGATGTCAATTCACTGCATGGTCAGGGGATTGAGCGCCCTGGCGATGGCTTGAGTGTTGAGGCTATCGCGCCGGACGGCTTGATTGAGGGGCTGAGCGTTAGCGGCGCCCGACGTTTCGCTGCGGGCGTTCAATGGCACCCGGAATTTAACGTTATGGAAAATCCGTTCTCGCGCGCCCTGTTCGCGGCCTTCGCAAAGGCCGCACGGGAAAAAGCCGCCGGCTAATTGTCTATTCAGTCGGCAGTGTGATGGTAAAGGTAGAACCCTTGCCGGGCTCACTTTCAACGCTCATCGAGCCTTTGCATTTATCCAGTAAATCTTTGCAAAGAAGCAGACCGAGACCCGTGCCGGCTTCTCCTGCGGTGCCCTTTGTCGAATTTTTATCACCGATACTGAACAATTTATCAATCTGCGCCGGGGTCATGCCGACGCCGGTATCGGAAATTGAAATTTCACAACCCCCAGCGGTATTGCGACCGTCAATAGAGACCGTCCCTTGCGCCGCAGTGAATTTTATCGCGTTGTTGGTCAGATTGCGAATGACCGTGTCGACCATGTGAGCATCGGCGAAGGCTTGCACGTCATCTGCGACGTTGTTTATGACCGTGACACCCTTGTCGCTGCCGACGGGGCCCAGGACATCAACTGTATTGCTGACCAAGTCGAACATTTCCAGTTTGATCGGTTCACTTGGGATTTGGTCCATTTGCAAGCGCGCCCACTCCAGCAGGTTCTCCAGCAAGGCGAAAAGACGGGTCGCGGATTGGTTAATACTAATGGCACTTTCGACGAGTTTTTCCGGCGGCATCTTGTCCGCCGCCATGGCGATCATCCCCGTATAACCAAGCAGGGAGGTAAAAGGGCTTCTTAAATCATGGGCGATAATGGAAAAGAAACGGTCCTTTTCCTGGTTTAAGGTTTCCAGGGCCAGCTTGCTCTGGGTGACATCGGCGAGGGCCGCCTCAAGTTCCCCCTGGGTAACCGCCAGATCCTCGGCTAACTCAATGTATTCGACGCTTTGTGCTTCGAAGCGTTCGCTAGAATCCTGTAGATCCATCATCCGACTGATCAGGTCTTCCTGATTGCCGCGGATGCTGTCTTCATAGCGCTTCCTGTCTATTGCGTGGCGGATCATGCGTTCGAGAAAACGCGTGTTTAACTGGTCGCGGACCAGATAAATCATCGCGCCCAGATTGACGGCCTCGCTTTCTTGTTCGGGGTCGTCATCATTGGCCAACACCAGGGCCGGGCCTTTGCAGCCCTGCCCGGAGATTTCCCAAACGATTTCAAGGCCGCGGTTATCGACGAACTCCTTGCTGACCAGGTAAGCGCTATGTCTGTTCAAGCCGATTTCTTCCAGTGCCTCGTCATACGAGGTGACGACTTCAAGCCCAAATGTCGCAGCCATTGAGAGCATCAGCTCTTCAATTTTGGCGCGCTGGTCTGGGTTGTCTTCGATAAGCAGAATGTTCAAAAGTGACATGGTTTGTTATTTAAAAAGCCCAAGGTTGAAAGTCATAACTGGAATATAGGGGGCCTTGTGTAATATTTAAATAATTACGAATTGACGACTATCAATTGGCTGAGCCAAAATGCAGGCATAGTCCATTTAAATGATGGCTGGGTTTGCTGTTGACGGTTGTTCGTGGCAGTGATACCCGGTGTGCGCCAGACCTGTGATACATGAACAGCCCCAAATAATGAGTAATATGGAGATCAGCCATGAACGCCAATGCCCCTTCAAAGGATACTCTTGATCCCATTGAAAATGCCTCGCGTGACGAAATCAGCGCCTTGCAGCTTGAACGCCTGAAATGGTCGGTCAAGCATGCTTACGATAATGTCGAGCATTACAAAAAAGGCTTCGATGAGGCCGGTGTCCATCCCGACGACATTAAGAGCCTGTCTGATTTGGCCAAGTTTCCGCTCAGCAGAAAAAAGCATATTCGCGACAACTACCCCTTCGGTATGTTCGCCGTGCCGCGCGAACAGGTCGCGCGTATTCACGCCTCCAGCGGCACGACCGGCAATCCGACGGTTGTCGGTTACACCAAGAAGGACATCGATACCTGGTCCGACCTGGTCGCCCGCTCGCTTCGCGCCGCCGGTGCCCAGGCAGGTCAGATCGCCCATATCGCCTTTGGGTACGGCCTTCGGACCAACGCTCTGGGCCTGCATTACGGTGCCGAAAAGCTAGGTTGTACGGTCATTCCCATGTCCGGTGGTCAGGCCGAAAAACAGTTGCAACTGATTAATGATTTCAAACCCGATATCGTTATGGTGACCCCGTCTTACATGTTGTCTTTGGGTGATATGCTCAAACGTAACGGCATTGATCCGCGCGAGACCTCGATCAAGATCGGCATCCACGGTGCCGAGCCCTGGACTTACGCCATGCGCGATGAGATCGAGCAGCTCTTCGGTATTGACGCGCTTGATATTTATGGCCTTTCGGAAGTTATGGGCCCGGGCGTTGCCTGTGAATGCGTCGAAGATAAAAACGGCCTGCACATATGGGAGGATCATTTCTACCCTGAAATTATTGATCCTGAGACTGGGGAAGTACTGCCCGATGGCGAGCAGGGCGAACTGGTTCTGACATCCCTTACCAAGGAAGCCTTGCCGGTTATCCGCTTCCGCACCCGCGATTTAACCCGCCTGATGCCGGGAACGGCACGCACCATGCGGCGGATGGAGCGGGTCGGTGGCCGTTCGGACGATATGTTGATCATTCGTGGCCGTAATGTCTTCCCCTCGCAGATCGAGGAAGTGATTTTGCAGGACAAGCGGCTGTCGCCTCATTACTCGTTGGAAGTGACCCGGCACGACCGTATGGAGAACCTGGTAGTGATGGCCGAAGTCAGGCCTGACGCCGGTGGATTTGGGGAAACTTTCCGTCACGAAATTGCCCAGGATCTGGCTCGACGGATCAAACTTTCCGTTGGTTTTTCAGTCAACACCAAGGTTTTGCCCGTTGACGAGATCGAACGCTCCATGGGCCGGGTCAAGCGCGTCATCGATCACAGAACAGCCGATTGACACGCCGATATGACCGATAATCAGGACAAATATAAAGAAGCCGGCATCCTGATCGTTGATGACAACCCGACCAATGTTCAGCTGCTTGAGATGATGCTGGAAATGGAGGGATTTTCCAACGTTCAGAGCACGACGGATTCGCGGCAAGTCCTGGAGCTTCAACAACAACAAAAATTCGACCTTATCTTGCTCGATATCCAGATGCCGCATCTCGATGGATTTCAGGTTATGGAACAGCTTCGCTCGGTCGAGGAAAGTGATTACTTGCCGGTTCTGGTGCTCACCGCCCAACAGGATATGCAGACACGTCTGCGGGCCCTTGAAAGTGGTGCCAAAGATTTCGTCACCAAGCCGTTCGACCGCTCCGAAGTTTTAAATCGCATCTACAACATGCTCGAAGTCCGCTTTTTATATAATGAAAGGCTGCGCCAGGCGGAAGAGTTGGAGATCAAGGTCAACGAGCGCACCCAGCAGTTACAGGACTCGCGCCTGGAATTGATCCGCAGGTTGGGGCGGGCCGGTGAATACCGCGACAATGAAACCGGCATGCACGTGATCCGCATGTCCAAAAGCTGTCATTGCCTCGCTCTGCAGGCCGGTTTGGGCGAGGAGATGGCCGAACTGATCCTGCTTGCCAGCCCCATGAAATTGGCGCGCCTTATTGCCTTGACCCATCATGAAAAGTGGGACGGCACCGGCTATCCGGCCGGGCTTAAGGGCGAGGAAATTCCAATCGCCGGACGTATTGCCTCGATTTGTGATGTCTTCGACGCCCTGACATCGGAGCGGCCCTACAAAAAAGGCTGGCCTGTAGAGGATGCCATCAAATTTATTAACGATAATGCAGGAAGCCAATTCGACCGGACGCTTGTTCGTCATTTCAACGCGGCTTTAAGTAAAATCCTTGAAATCATGAAACTCTACGCCGACGTGCAATAATCGCCTTCCTTAGGATGCGAAAAGGAAGCCGTTGCGTCCGCCCTTCTTGACGTTGTACATGGCTTCATCGGCCATTTTCAGAAGATCATCACAATCACTGCCATCTCCTGGGTAAAGGGCGATACCGATACTGGCGCTGATGGCGCCTTCGACCGTGCCGACCGGGTAGGGTGCGGAGATAATTTTTACCATTTTTTCGGCAAACAGGCTAACCGAAGCCTTGCCCGTTATATCGCTCAATAAAATGACAAATTCATCGCCGCCAATTCGGGCCGCCGTATCGGTCTCGCGAATATGGCCGGAAATCCTTGTTGCGGCTTCTATGAGCACCTTGTCCCCAGCTTCGTGACCGAGGCTGTCATTCACCGCTTTGAAGCCGTCAAGGTCTATGAAAAGAAGGGCGAATTGTTTTTCTTGCCGGTGGCCGCTGGCCAGTGCCGCATTGATGCGGTCTATCAAGAGGCCGCGATTAGGCAGCCCCGTTAACCCGTCATGACTGGCACTGTGGCGAAGCTTTTCCTCGACCTGTCGGCGCAGGCCTATTTCTTCTGTCAGTTCCCGGGTTCTTTCTTCGACCCTTTTCTCGAGGTTTTTGTTGGCTTGATAAAGAGCTTCCACGGCCTGGTTATGTTCCGTGATATCGCGGGCCTCGAACATCAGCAGGGATTCGGAAACATCAAG
>CBFDEA010000065.1:0-7520 GCA_965603695.1 uncultured Rhodospirillaceae bacterium
GCTGCGTTCCGCTCCTTGATGAACAACTTCGCCATCGCCATTTCCATTGGCCTGCAATACGGCGTTCCGCTGGAAGAATATGTCGAAGCCTTTACCTTCACCCGCTTCGATCCTTCGGGCATTGTCGAAGGCAACGACACGATCAAGATGGCGACCTCGATCCTCGACTACATTTTCCGTGAACTTGCGGTTTCCTACCTGGGTCGCAATGACCTGGCCCATGTGGTGCCTGAAGATCTGGCACCCGACAGCCTGGGCAAGGGTAACGGCGAAGGCAATTTCGAGAAAAGCGTCCAGGATGAAGCCCAGGAAGCCGTCGAACGCATCGCCTCGAAAGGCTACGTGCGCTCTAAATTCCTCGTCATCAAGGGGGCCAAGGGTTACAGCGAAGGCGAAGACGCCATGTCGGGGACGATGGGCAGCAGCGGCAAAATGACGGCCTCTGCCGGCGGCGGCGGCTCGCAGATGCTCTCAAGCACCGAAGTGACCAAAACCTTAAGCGTCAAAAGTTCAGTCATGGAAACTGCGGACAACCACATGGGTCAGGTCCGGGAAGCCCGCATGAAGGGTTATGAAGGCGATCCTTGCGGCGAATGCGGCAACTTCACACTGGTCCGCAACGGCACCTGCCTGAAGTGCCTGACCTGCGGCGGCACCAGCGGTTGTTCGTAAGGACAGGAGAATATTAGGGATCCTCCCTGGGAAACTTGGGGCGGCCCTGGATTTTAAAATCCAGGACCGCCCTCTTTTTGCTTATACCCTGCCCCGCAGTTGTCGTAATGTGGCGTTCAGGAAGATTTCAGTTTAAAGCCTAAACTCTCTATTCCTTGCCGCAATGACAATGACTACATATAACAAAGATCAATAAATTGAGAACTTCGCTCGGCACTGCATATTCGTAAGGTATTTTATGTCCGATAATTCAAAACTGAATTTCTTCGTCGTTGACGATGACCCGGAAATGGCTGAATTCATGGCCGAGCTGTTGATCGCCGCAGGCCATCAAGCGACATTCAATACCGACAGCACCATCGCCGCCGAACAGATTGCCGCGCAAAAGCCCGATTGCGTGTTGTTCGACCTGATGATGCCGGGCCTTGACGGCATGGCATTGTGCGCTCAATTGCGCCAACACCCCGAACTGAACAAGACAAAACTGATCGTCGTTTCTTCCAAGGCCTATCATTTCGACCGCAAACGCGCCTTCGAATGCGGCATTGACGGTTACATCACAAAACCAATTCGCGAAAACACCTTCGTCGATGCCATTAATCGCATTATCGCAGACAAGATGGACCTTTCTTTCTGGGGTGTGCGCGGCACCTTGCCGGTGCCCGGTCAAAAAAGTGTCCGTTACGGCGGCAACACGTCTTGCGTAACAATCGAATTTTCGCGCGGTGATTTCCTTATTTTCGATGCCGGCAGCGGCATCAAGGAACTGTCCAACTGGATGATGAGCCTGGGCAAAAAGAAGATCGAGGCGAAGATTTTTATCTCCCACCCCCACTGGGACCACATCAACGCCCTGCCTTTCTTCGTGCCGCTTTACATTCAGGGCAATATTTTTGAAATACTGGCCCCGCACCACGACGACATTACGGTCCATCAATTAATTTCGGCACAGATGGACGGCGTCTATTTCCCCATCACAATCCAGGAATTCGCCTCAAGCGTCACCTTCCGTGACTTGAAGGAGGAAGTTCTTGAATTCGATGGCATCACCATCAAGACCATGCTCTTGCATCACCCCGGGCAATGCCTGGGCTACCGCATCGAATACAAGGGACGCTCGGTCTGTTACATCACCGATAACGAGCTGTTCCTGGAATCCGACGAAGAACATTATGACGCCTTCTATGTGAAACGGTTGGTCAAGTTCATCGAAGGGACCGACGCGCTGATTACCGACTGCACCTATACGGACGCAGAATATGCCAACGGCAAAGTCGGCTGGGGTCATTCGCCCGTATCCCAGGTCGCCAATCTGGCCGCCCAGGCCAAGGTCAAAACCCTGTATCTTTTCCACCACGACCCGGACCAGGACGACGATGCCATCGACGCCAAGCTGGCAACCGCGCGGGCTGTGCTGGAGGAATTGGGCTCAAGCGTCATCTGCGAAGCCCCGACGGACAGTACCCACTTAAAAATTTAACGCTTAAGGATAGCAACTATGGCCGCAACAGTAGAACAACGCCTGCTCGACATTGGCGTGCAATTGCCCAAACCGGCGGCCCCCGCCGCCAACTACGTACCCTTCGTGATCACCGGAAACCTGGTTTTTATATCCGGTCAGATCACCATGTTGAACGGCGAACTGCAGTATGTCGGAACCGTCGGCGACGATTTGAGCGTTGAAGATGGTTATCAAGCGGCCCGTATTTGCGCCATCAATCTGCTGGCCCAGCTTAAAGAAGCCTGCGGCGGTGACCTAGAGCGGGTCAAGCGAGTCGTCAAACTGGGTGGCTTCGTCAACTGTACGCCGGACTTCACCGACCAGCCGAAGGTTATCAACGGCGCTTCGGACCTGATCGCCGAAGCCTTTGGCGATGCCGGCAAACATGCCCGCTTCGCCGTCGGTGCGCCGTCCCTGCCCCTTGGCATCGGCGTCGAAGTCGATGGTATCTTCGAGATTGCCTAAGGCAGTCGCCATCACCACATCTACTTAATGCCAGACGGAAGCGAAACTCAGGTTATCAAGGTCATCGGCGCTATTGACGAGATCAAGGCGGCGGATTGGGACGCTTGCGCCGGAAGCGACGATCCCTTTGTCAGTCATGCCTTTCTTTACGCGCTGGAGCACAGTGGCTCGGTCGGGGCCGAGGCGGGCTGGCTGCCCCAACACCTGGTGCTGGAAGATGAAAATTCCGTCACCCTCGCCGTCATACCGCTTTATCTGAAAAACAATTCCTACGGCGAGTATGTCTTCGACTGGGGCTGGGCCGACGCCTACCACCGCGCCGGAGGGCAGTATTATCCCAAACTCCAGGCCGCCGTGCCCTTCACCCCGGTCACCGGCAGGCGTTTGCTGGTGCGCCCGGACTTAAGTCCCGAAAAACAGCGGGCTTTACAAATGGCGTTGCTATCCGGACTCGCCCAATTGGCCGAGCGCCTCAAGGTATCGTCATTTCATATGACCTTTGCCAGCCAGGCTGAATGGCAACTGTGTGGCGAGATGGGCATGCTGCAACGCACCGATCGCCAGTTTCACTGGCTCAACGATGGCTTCGAGCGTTTCGATGATTTTCTCGCCGCCCTATCCTCACGCAAGCGTAAGGATATCCGCAAGGAACGCCGCACCGTCGATGAGGGCGACGTTGTCATCCACTCTTTAAGCGGTAAAGACATTGAACCGCGCCATTGGGACGCCTTCGATCGCTTCTACCGCGATACTTCCGAGCGCAAATGGGGCCAGGCCTATCTCAACCGGGACTTTTTCTCGCGTTTGGCTGCGACCATGGCCGACAATGTGTTGCTGGTTATGGCCGAACAGGATGGCCGCTTCGTCGGCGGGGCGCTGAACATGATCGGCGGCGACACCCTTTACGGGCGCTATTGGGGATGCCTGGAAAATTTCAAATTCCTGCATTTCGAGGTCTGTTATTATCGCGCCATCGAATACGCCATCGAAAAAAAGCTTAAACGAGTCGAGGCCGGGGCGCAGGGCGAGCATAAACTCAAACGGGGCTACCTGCCCCACCCCACATACAGCGCCCACTGGATCGCCGATCCCGGCTTCAGGGACGCGGTGGCGCGCTTCCTGATCGCGGAGACCGCAGCCGTACACGACGACATCGACGCTTTAAGCGATCACTCACCGTTCAAAAGCTCTTAACCTTTTGGCCTTACAGTCCCTTGATGATGAAATTAAAAATCGCTTTTGCCGCCCTGTTTGTCTGTCAGTTGGCCCTATTGACCATGACCCCAGCCGAGGCCGCATTGAAATGCACCCGACTGGTCAAAAACGTCGGTGGCGAACAACTGATCAATAGATGTGGTTCCTGCCGTATCGTCAAAATCCAACGCAAACGGCCAAGCGCCCCGGCACCGATCAACCGGACCCTGACCCTGGCCCCGAAGACGACGACAGACCTGTCCTTTCGCGGCCCCGGTCAATCGAGGATTCTATCCGATACACCGTGCCGCCCCGAGGCCGTCGGCACGACCCCGACCGACGCCGAGAAATCCGCCAAGAGCGACGGTAAACGCTGCATCATCATGCAACGAACCGATAAGGCCGGGGTTACCGGGCTGGCCTTGGCCAACACCTGTGGTGAATGCCGCATGGCAGTTATCGACCGCATTGATGCGAAAGGCGCAAGACAGTCCCAAAGCATCGCCATCGGCAGTCGATCACTGATGCCTATCCCCGCGCTCGGGGCCTTGCAAGCGGCCATCCTTGACGATACGCCGTGCAAATAAAACACAGCTAACTCAATTAGTTATAGCCATTTTTTAAGTGATTGATTTAATGTAATTTGCGTGACCGGTTGACGCCCGTCACTGGCATCACCGTCAACATGGACGGGCCATAGGACCTGCGCATGGTCGCCTTCTTGACGCACCAGTTTACGGATTTGCACCTGTGGGTGGGCGAGCGCCTGATGATAATCCAGGACCGCCTGATAGCAGCAATCGACTCCAGCCAGAGTGTTTTCCCAGTATTCCAGATCGTCGGCGGCAAACAGGGCCGCGACCTCAGCGATCAGGTCTTCTTGCGGCAGCGGGTCGTGTTGCCTGGCGATCCAGTCGGGGCGTCCTGCGGCGTTGCAGAAATTAGCCCAGAACTTGGCCTCAAGCGCGCCGAGAGTGACGAAATCGCCACCGGCGACGGCGTAAACCCGGTAACAGGCGGCACCGCCATTAAGCAAATTACCCTGACGGGTCATGCCGCTGCCCTGCGATTGGCCGGTCAATCCCCACGGCTGCCAGGCCATGAAGGTATCGGCCATGGCAATGTCCAGATAGGCCCCCTTGCCGGTCCTTTGACAGCCGATCAGGGCGGCCAGGATGGCGTTGACGGCATTGAGCGCGCCGGTGTAATCGGCGGCAGGCGGCCAACCGGCAACCGGGCTTTCAGCCGTCCCCGATACGCTGAGCCCGCCGCTTAAGGCGATGTAATTTATGTCGTGGCCACCTTCGCCGCTTTTCGGCCCGTGCTGGCCGTAGCCGCTCAACGCGCAGTGGATTAACTTGGGATTGAGCGATCTCAGCGCCGCCCGACTGAATCCCAGGCGGACCATCACGCCCGGTCGATAGGATTCAAGCAAGACATCGGCACGAGACAACAGGGCCTCGAAGCCTTGCCGGCCCTGCGCCGACTTAAGGTCCAGGCGCAGAACCGATTTACCGGCGTTGACGGCCTTGTAATACGCATCCCCGTCGGGCCCGCCGGTGAGCGGATTCATGGCCACCAAAGGATCGCCCTGGGGCGGCTCGACCTTGATCACGTCGGCCCCCATATCGGCGAGCATCTGGCTCGCCGAAGGTCCCGGCAGATATTGGCTTAAGTCGAGAACGCGGATGCCATCGAGAAAGCTGGCGCTCACTACTTAACCAATGCCGGTTGCTTGCCCTTGGAACCCTTGTTGTCATTGGGACCCTTGGGGGTCTTGGAGCCTTTGGGACCCTTTTTCGGAGGTTTACGGGGGGCCGGATCGGGATAGTCGAAGGACGCCTTGCCGTCAGTTATGGAAACCCTGACGATGCCGCCGTCTGCGAGCTTGCCGAACAGCAACTCCTCGGCCAGCGGTTTTTTGATGTGCTCCTGAATGATTCGGGCCAGCGGCCTGGCACCGAACAGTTTATCGTAGCCCTTTTTGGCCAGCCACTGCCGCGCCTCATCGGTCAACTCAATGGTCACGTCACGATCTTCAAGCTGGGCCTCAAGTTCGATGATGAACTTGTCGACGACCCTTGAGACGGATTCAGGAGACAGGTTTGCGAACGAGATTGTGGCGTCCAGGCGGTTGCGGAACTCCGGCGTGAACATCCGTTCTATGGCTTCCTTATCGTCGCCTGAGCGCTCGGAACGCTCAAAACCGATGGCTGGTTTAGCCATGTCGGCGGCCCCGGCGTTGGTCGTCATGATCAGGATAACATTGCGGAAATCGACGCTCTTGCCGTGGTGGTCGGTGAGCTTGCCGTGATCCATCACTTGCAGCAAAATATTGAACAGGTCCGGATGCGCCTTCTCAATCTCATCGAGCAGCAACACCGTATGGGGCTGCTGGTCGACGGCGTCGGTCAGTAATCCGCCCTGATCGAAACCGACGTATCCCGGCGGCGCGCCAATCAGCCGTGAAACGCTGTGGCGTTCCATGTATTCGGACATATCGAAACGCACCAGATCGACACCCAGGATCATCGACAGTTGGCGGGCGACCTCTGTCTTGCCAACGCCGGTCGGGCCAGAGAACAAATACGAGCCAATCGGCTTTTCAGGCTCACGCAAGCCGGCCCGTGACATCTTGATGGCGCTGGCCAGGGCGGTAATTGCCTTGTCTTGACCGAAAACCATGGTTTTCAGGTCCATCTCAAGGGTCTTCAGGGCCTTGCGGTCGTCGCTGGAAACGCTTTTGGGAGGAATCCGGGCGATCATCGCGACGGTTTCCTCGACGTCCTTGACGGTGATCTTCTTGCGCCGCTTGGCTTTTGCCAGCAGCATCCGCGAGGCACCGACCTCGTCGATAATGTCGATCGCCTTATCGGGCAATTTGCGGTCGTTGATATAGCGTGCCGACAACTCGACGGCGGTGCGCAGCGCCTCGGCGCTATAGACGACGTTGTGATGTTCCTCGAAATATGGTTTCAGGCCATTGAGAATTTTTACGGTGTCCTCGATTGACGGCTCATGGACATCGATTTTCTGGAAACGGCGGACCAGGGCACGGTCCTTCTCGAAGTGCGAGCGGTATTCCTTGTAGGTCGTCGAGCCCATGCAGCGCAGCTTGCCGTTGGCCAGGGATGGCTTGAGGATATTCGACGCATCCATTGAGCCGCCGCTGGTCGCACCGGCACCGATAACCGTGTGGATTTCATCGATGAACATGATCGCGTGCGGCATTGCCTCAAGTTCTTTGATGACGCCCTTCAAGCGTTCCTCGAAATCGCCGCGATAGCGGGTTCCGGCCAGCAAAGACCCCATGTCGAGGGCATAAATCGTCGCCTCCTTGAGGACATCGGGGACTTCACCATTAACAATACGCCGGGCCAGGCCCTCGGCGATGGCGGTCTTGCCGACGCCGGGATCACCGACATAAAGCGGATTGTTTTTTGAACGACGACATAAGATCTGGATGGTCCGGTCGACCTCGGCGTCACGGCCAATCAGTGGGTCGATACCGTCCTCCCGGGCTTTTTGGTTGAGGTTGACGCAATAAGCCTCAAGCGCTTCATCGGCGCTCTTGACGACGTCTTCCCCGTCCATGCCCTCTTCCGCACCGCTAAGCGGTGCCGGACGGTCCTTGCCGGGCACCTTGGCAATACCGTGGGAGATGTAATTGACCGCGTCGAGGCGCGAC
>CBFDEA010000066.1:0-7489 GCA_965603695.1 uncultured Rhodospirillaceae bacterium
TCGCTACGGGCCTTGGCGAAATGTTCGGCCCGCACGTAGGCCGGGACTTCATCAGGCAGGGCGACGGCCCACCCTTCGGCAAGCATCTGTTCGGCGATATCGAAGGGACCGGCGTAGCAGGTTGCCAGCGTCGTGCCGTCCGGACCTGAACCCTTGCGTTCACATTCGACCCGGGTGCGCCGGACCAGATTGTCCAGGGTCAGTCGGGCCAATTCGCCGCACTGTTTGACTTTGCCCTTTTTCGAGGTGCAGGTCTGGGCCAGTTCCGGCGCGTCGATACCGAACAGGCGAACTTGCGTTTCGCCGACCATCAGGCTGTCACCATCGATGGCCTGGGCGCTGCCGACGATCTCGTCCGCCCGCGCCTGCCCGGAAAAGACAGCCAGCAGCACGGCGAGGACGAGGCCGCGGGCCATCAGCTGGCGGCCCGGAACAGATCGACGCCGTCGGCCCCGGTTTGCTTGACGATCCGGCCCTGGCTCATCAGGTAATGCAGGTGGGCCAGGCTCTCGCCGATGGCAAAAAACAACTGATGGGAATCAAGATCGCGCTTGAACAGGTGTTTCAGCACCTGGGTCGCGGTCAACGGTTCGGCGCAGGCCCGCACGACATCGTCGAGGCGCTCGTCATGATGGTGGGCCAGTTGGTCGAGGCGCTTGTGCAGTCCCTTGAACGGCCAGTTATGGCTCGGCAACACCAGGGTTTCCGGGTCGAGGCCGCGAAATTTATCGAGGCTTTCGAGAAACGCCTTAAGCGGGTTCATCTCGGGAAACTGCGGCCAAACGCTGACGTTGGGGGTGATCTTCGGCAGGATCTGATCGCCCGATATCAGGACGTGGTCATGAGTGCGGTAAAGACAGGCGTGTTCGGGCGAATGGCCGGTGCCGACGATCACCCGCCAGTCGCTGCCGTCGATATCGATAACATCGCCATCGGCAATTTTGATAAAGCTTTCGGGTACCGTCGAAATGCGTTTCGGGTACGGGTTCTGGCGCTTGTCGACCTCGACCATCTGCGCCGCATCGAAACCGGCGGCGAGATAAAAGCCACGGGCGCGGGCGACGTGATCCTCCCCGCTATCGTCATATAACTTGCTGGCGGTCGCCCATTCCGTTTCGGTCGTCCACATCTGCACCGCGAACTTCTCGCACAGCCAACCGGCCAGGCCCATGTGGTCCGGATGAAAATGGGTGACGATGACGCGCTTGACCGGACGCCCTGCAAGCGGCCCATCGAACAGGGTTTGCCAGGCGACGCGGACCTCGTCACGGTTGATGCCGGTGTCGACGATGGTCCAGCCGTCGCCGTCGGCAAGCACCCACAGGTTAATGTGGTCGAGCTGGAAGAGCAGCGGCATGCGCAACCAGTGAACGCCGGGGGCGACTTCTTGCAAGGTTGCGGTCTCGATAATAGCACCGGCGACGTTAAGCAGGGGATCGGCCACGAAAGGCTCCTTTAATACAGCAGGCACTTTAGCCTACATGGCGGGGTTTTGTTTGATCGCGGCCAGGAATTTCGCCGACGTACCGGCGTGGATCAAGGCCAGGGCGCAGCCCAGGGTGCGGTCCTCTTTCTCGCCAACGGGCTGGCAGCTTTCTTCGGCAAGCTTCGGATGGGGGTGTGCTTCTTCCTTGCCCACGGCGGCCAGGGCACCGGGCAAATCGGCCTCGCGACGGCGTACCGGTTTGGCCTTCTCAGCAACCGCTTCCTTGCTTTCGGCCTCAACCTTGCCCTCAACTTTGGCCGCGACCTTGGCTTCCGGCTCTGGCTTGGGCATGGGGATGATTTCGATATCGGGGGTAATGCCACGGGCCTGGATGGCGTGGCCGGTCGGCGAATAATAAAGCTGGGTGGTCAGGCGAAGCGCGCCTTCCTGGGGCAGCGGTGTAATGGTCTGAACCGAACCCTTGCCGAAAGATTGCTGGCCCATGATGATCGCCCGACCGTGATCCTGAAGGGCCGCGGCGACAATTTCAGAGGCCGAGGCAGAACCCGGATTGATCAGCACGACGACCGGCAAACCATTGGCAAGGTCGCCACTTTCAGCCTCGAAAACCCGCTCGCTACCTTCCCTGCGGCCACGCACCGAAACGATTGTGCCCCGCTCAAGGAAGGCGTCTGACAAGGTCAACGACTGGTGCAACAGGCCACCGGGATTGCTGCGCAGATCAAGAACGATACCGGCCAGAGAGGCGCCAAGCTTATCGTTTATTTCCTCCATGGCGGCGTCAATGCCGGGGGCCACTTTTGCCGAGAAACTGACGACGCGGATATAACCGATATCGCCTTCCAGATGCCAGCGCACGGAACGCACATTGATAATGGCGCGGCGAATTTCAACGTCAAAGGGGACCAGTTCAGCGCGCTTGACAGTCAGGCGAATAACCGACCCGGCCTTGCCGCGCATCAAGCGGACGGCCTGCATCAAAGACTTTCCCTTGATTTCGACGCCATCGAGATGGGAGATCAAATCACCTGAAATCAGACCGGCGTGCGCTGCCGGGGTATCTTCGATGGGCGACACCACCTTAACGAAATCGCCATCCATGGTGACCTCGATACCAAGACCGCCGAATTCACCCCTGTTGGAAACTTTCATTTCCTTCAGTTCATCGGGGTTGAGATAACTGGAATGCGGGTCGAGTGAGCTCATCATCTTGTCCAGCGCCGCTTCGATCAACACCGCGCCTTCGACTTTACCGGGCATGGGCTTGGGCTCGTTTTCTTCGATCCCTTGAATGGCGGTATCGACGAGCACGGATTCAGGGACATCGCGGACATAGTCGTAACGCACCCGCATGAAAGCGTCGCGAAAATGACTAAGCCCATCGGTGCGGACCTCACCGTCCTCGACCGTGCCGACATTGACGTACGTGTTGTAAACATCTTCAAAACGCTGCAACTGGTTGCGCGTGTTTGAGGCCAATTCGATTTCGTTCAGGCCGGACGCATCTATGACGGTACTGCAACTGCTGAGCGACGGCACCAGGGAGGCACCAGCGACGAGGCCGATGATCAGCAACAATAGACGCATAGGGGAGCGTTTCAACTTATCCATAAAATATCAGCCGTCAGCAGTAATTTTCTGAATCAATTCATCAAGGACCCGGTCAGAGTCTTCATTGTCGATCTGACAGGTCCCGGCATTCTCATGGCCACCGCCACCGTAATTCAGCATCAAATCGCCAATATTGGTTTTTGATGACCGGTTTACAATCGACTTACCGACGGCATAAACCGTATTCAGGCGATTAAGGCCCCAAATGGCGTGAATGGAAATATTGGTATCGGGAAACAGCGCATACAGAATAAAGCGATTGGTGGCGTAAATGGTGTCTTCGTAGCGAAGGTCGAGAACCGCCAGATTGCCGTGCATTTTAGTGCACCGCTTAATCTGCTCTTTCGCCGGCTCCAGATGTTCCATGTACATATCGACACGTTCTTTGACATCTGGCAGGGCGAGGATTTCTTCGACCGTATGGCCCCGGCAATAGTCGATCAGTTCCATCATCAACTGGTAGTTGGAAACGCTAAAGTCGCGATACCGGCCGAGTCCGGTGCGGGCATCCATGATGTAGTTAAGCAGCACCCAGCCTGTCGGATTGAGGATTTCTTCAATACTGAATTGCGCCGAATCACTTTTATCGACGGCATCCATCATCTCGTCGGTAATGCCGGGCAGTTTGTCTTTGCCATAGTAATTATAAACAACCCGGGCGGCCGAGGGGGCGTCGGCTTCAATAATATGGTTTTCGGCAAGGCCATCCAAACGAACGGTTTCGCTTGAATGATGATCGAAGGCCAAATGGACGCCCTTGACGTATGGCAAGTTCGTTGTGATGTCATTTTCAGAGACCAAAATCGTGCCATCCTGCATATCTTTGGGATGGACGAATTTGATTTCATCAATCATGTCCATTTCCTTAAACAGGACGGCGCAGACTAGGCCGTCAAAATCACTGCGTGTTACCAGCCTGAATTTGCCTTCACTCATGAACGTCCCCTCTTGTATTAGACCAATGATTCCCGCGCATTATGCCCCATCTATGCGGCCGCTGTCATGTTTCTACTTATAGAATGTGTATACATTATGGCGTATCGACGCACTGTCAACAATATCAACTCGCTATGAACCATTTTTTTCGTTTTCTAGGCCATTCAATGTGTTAACGTCATTTATTGACCTAGGTCATGTCGCTGTAAAAATTAAAACAATATCAAAAGACGACATAGTATTTTGTTCTTGATAACAATCATCAGATCAAAATTTAGAGAAAATACAGAGGATTTTTTAAAATGTTTTCATTTCTTGAAAATGCCAAAATTGGTGTTCGCATCTCGCTGGCGCTGGTGTTGCCGATTGTCGGCCTGCTGATCTTTTCCGGCATGGAACTTATCGGCAAGCGCGGTACCGTTTCTGAAATGGATAGCCTGCAGGAACTAGCCGATCTGGCACCGTCGATCAGCTCGCTCGTCCACGAACTGCAAAAGGAGCGCGGTACTTCTGCCGTCTTTATCGGTTCCAAGGGCACCAAGTTCGTCAAGGAACTGCCTGAACAGTGGGCCCTGTCTTCGGAAAAACACACCAGCCTTGAAAATTCCCTGAAATCCTTCGATGCAAAATCATTCGGCTCCAATCTGGTCAACAAGGTCGCGGCGGCGAATGAAGCCCTGGGCGGCCTTGCAAATACCCGCAAAGGGGTAGAGGCACGCTCGATTACGGTTCCGCAGATGGCCGGTTACTATACCCCGACCATCGCCAAGCTTCTGACAATCGTCGAGGAAATGGCTGTCCTCAGCACCAATGCGCAAATTACCAGATCAATTACCGCCTACACCTCGTTCCTGCAAGGCAAGGAACGCGCCGGCATCGAACGCGCCATGGGCGGAGCCGGCTTTGGTGCCGGTAAGTTCCCACCGGCCATCTATCGCAAGTTCCTGCAACTGATCGCCATGCAGAATACTTACCTCAGCGCCTTTGATATTTACGCCACCCAGGAAGAGCGGGATTTCTTGAAGAGCACGGTGATCGGCCCCGATGTCGATGAGGTCAACCGGATGCGAAAAATTGCCATCGAAAGTCCGATTACCAATTCCGTCGAAGGGATCACTGGCCCCAAGTGGTTCGGCACGATCACCCAAAAGATCAACTTGCTGAAAACCGTCGAAGATAAAATTGCCGACGATCTTGTCGATAAGACCCACGACATCCGCTCCAGCTCCAACACGACATTCATGATCCTGCTGGTCTTCACCTTGGTATTGTTGGCGATCACCGCCGTTCTGGTCACTGTTATCGTCCGCGGCATTACCCGGCCGATCGCCAATATGACCCAAGACATGTCGGCCCTGGCCGGTGGCGATAAATCCATTGAAATCGAAGGTGCCCATCGCGGCGACGAGATCGGCGATATGGCCCAGGCCGTCGAGGTTTTCAAAGACAATATGATCAAGGCCGACAAACTTGCCGCCGAACAGGCTGATGAGAACGCTGCCAAAGAGAAACGCCGCATCGCCATGGAGGAATTGGCGGCTGGTTTCGATGCCAACGTCAGCTCGGTTTTGTCCGAGGTCAATCAAGCTTCCAATACCATGGAAACGACGGCCGAAGGCATGGCGGCAACGGCTGAAGAAACATCCCGCCAATCGACGGCGGTGGCGGCAGCGGCGGAAGAAGCTTCGACCAACGTTCAGACAGTCGCCTCGGCGGCCGAAGAATTGTCCAGTTCCATTGGCGAAATCAGCCGTCAGGTCCAACAATCAACGCAAATTTCCGGGACGGCGGTTGCCGCGGCCCAGAAGGCCGATGAAATGGTCCAGGGCCTGGCCATGTCGGCGCAGAAAATCGGCGAGGTCGTCGCCATGATCACCGACATCGCCGACCAGACCAACTTGCTGGCCCTGAACGCCACCATCGAAGCGGCCCGCGCCGGTGATGCCGGTAAGGGCTTCGCGGTGGTTGCCTCCGAGGTCAAAAACCTGGCCAATCAAACGGCCAAGGCGACCGAGGAAATCAGCAGCCAGATCACCGGCATCCAGGGTGCAACCAAGCAATCCGTCGAGGCCATTCAGGGAATCACCAAGACCATCGGTGAAATAAGCGAAGTCTCATCGGCCATCGCAGCGGCGGTCGAGGAACAGGGTGCCGCGACCCAGGAAATCGCCCGCAATGTCGAACAGGCTTCCGCCGGAACGTCCGACGTCACGACCAACATTACTTCGGTCAATACGGCAGCGGACGAAACCGGTCGGGCGGCTAGCGACGTACTTGCTGCCGCTGGAACCATGTCCATGCAATCGCAAAAGCTGGGTTCCGAAGTCACCGAATTCCTTAAGGGACTAAAGAACGCTTAAAGGATAACCTTCAGGACAGTTCCCGGGCCGTCCAAAGTGCCGTTATGAAAACGATGACGGCACCGGCCTGGTGGGCGGCGGCCAGTGGTACCGGGATGACCAACAATAAAGTGGTGATGCCAAGGGCCATCTGCATAAGCATGACGGCGGCAAGGCAATTGACGGCGAGTCTGCCGCGCGGGGGCAATTCGGCCCCTCGCCCCCTGAACCATAGTATGGCGACCAGCACGAACAAGATCTCGGCGTGAATTCTATGGTTGAACTGGACCGTCAGGATGTCCTCGAACAGGTTCAAATAAACCGGCGAGAGTCGATACAGATCGGCTGGAAACAGGGCCCCGTCCATCAACGGAAAGGTATTGTAGGCAAAGCCGGCGTCAAGCCCCGCGACGAAACCGCCCGACAACGCGGTCAGGAAAGCCCAGGCGAAAACCAACATGCTGAAAGCTTTCAGCGGCCTGGCGGTCCCGCTTTGCGGACGGCTGGGAAACAGCAAGCCCAAGGCGACCCATTCGATAACGCCGATAATAATCAGGGCCAGCGAAAAATGCGCCGTCAACCGGTACTGGCTGACATCGGGGCGGTCGACCAGTCCGCTTTTGACCATGTACCAACCCATCACTCCCTGCAAACCGCCAAGCACGAACATCAACAACATTTTTAGGACCAGGTCACGGCTAAGCCAGCCACGGACGAGGAAGAAGACGAAAGGCACGAAAAAGACGACGCCGATCAGCCGTCCCCACAGGCGGTGCAGGAATTCAAACCAGAAGATCGCCTTGAAACCGGCCAAATCCATGTGCTTGTTTACTTTCTGGAATTCCGGCGAAAGTTTATATTTCTCGAATACATCCATCCATTCGGTTTCATGCAGGGGCGGCAGCCAGCCCGTTACCGGACGCCATTCGACCATCGACAGGCCGGAATGGGTCAGACGGGTAACGCCGCCCAGCACCACCATGACCAACACCATGGCGATAACCACGAACAGCCACAGCGCAATCTGCCGGTTCCGGCGCAAGGTTTCCGAGACGTCGGTGTTATGCATTTTTGTCGAGCCACTCTTGCAGGGACTTCGTTTATCCGCCCAGGGTGCCGGCGTCGAGCTCCAGATCGGTAAAGCGCATACCTTCCT
>CBFDEA010000067.1:0-7483 GCA_965603695.1 uncultured Rhodospirillaceae bacterium
GGAAACCGACGATGCCACCGTCTGGGGTTCGGCGTTCGGCGATTCTTAGCCAACGGCCATTCGATAATTTTTGTTCGACGAGCGTATCGCCAAGGTTATGAATGGCCATGCGCTCGGCGACCCATTCTTCGACACGCCCTTGGGCCTGCGCGTATTCTCCGCGCCGCGCTCCTTCGCGGATAATATCCTCGAAGCGTGCGCCCGGCACGATAAGGTCGCGCGATTTCGGATAATATTCCAGGTAGCGTTCATTGCACAAAACAAGGCGGTCGTCTTTATCGTAATAGACAAATCCTTCGTCGATGATTTCGATGGCATTGAGAAGATGGGTTTTTGAATGACTGGCCTGATCAGACAAGACAATTTCATTGGTAACATCGCGCGCCACCCCCCGGTAGCCCATGAAGTTCCCGGCGCCGTCAAAAAACGGTGTGCCACTGGTGGAAATCCAACGATCCCCGTCGGGTCCCTTACGCATATATTTGAAATCGTTAAAGGGCTTATGGCTGCTCAGGGTTTCAATGTGGCAGCGTCGCTGCGCATCGTTGAGGGTATCGCCGATCAATTCCGTGCGGGATTTGCCAATGTGCCACTGTGGCGGGACGCCGGTAATATTCTCGACGCTCTCGCTCATGTATTTGAAACGATTTTCCTTGTCAGTCTCCCAAAACCACCCGTCGATAAGATCAGCGTAGTCTTCAAGAATGGACGCAGGGCTTAAGGTTTCCGGTTTTCTGGCCATTTGATCCGCTAGGCAAATATAAAAAAGGCTATGGAGCCATCATTCACATAGTGGACAAATGTTGATGAGCAGGCAGGTATTCAAGGAATTTTGTAAATTTTTATCGGCCCGGCCTGCTTAATGACCGCCGCCGAGGATCCCGGTTTTGACCGAGTAATCGACGGCGATCCCGTAGTCCGGATCATCATCGGCATCAACGATAAGCTGACCGGCGCGGATCAGCAGCCGGTGACAATCGTGCGACAGGTGGCGCAGTTGCAGGGTCTTGTCGAGGCCTTCGTATTTCGAGGCCAGGGCTTCAATGGCTTGCAGTGCCGACTGGTCGACGACGCGGCTGTTCATGAAGTCGACAATGACCAGGTCGGGATCGTCCTCGGGGCTGAAAATTTCATTGAATCCGTCCGTTGATCCGAAAAACAGCGGTCCCTCGATTTCGTAAACCTTGATCCCTTCGGAAGTCGTCTCGGTGTGGGCGTGGATGCGTCTGGCGTTGTTCCAGGCGTAGATCAGGGCCGAGACAATAACCCCGACGATAACGGCGATGGCCAGATCGGTCATCACCGTCACCACCGTCACCAGCAGCATCACCATAACGTCGGTCATCGGAATGAGCCGCATAATCGTAAGGCTGCGCCAGGCGAAGGTGCCGATAACCACCATGAACATAACGCCGACCAGCGCGGCCAGGGGAATTTGCTCGATCATGGAGGAGGCGAAAACAATGAATACCAGCAGGAACAGAGCCGCCGAGATGCCGGAAAGCCGGGTCCGTCCGCCGGATTTAACATTGATCATCGACTGACCGATCATGGCGCAGCCGCCCATGCCGCCGAAAAATCCGCACGCCGTATTGGCCAAGCCTTGGGCGATGCACTCTTGGGAAGCGCCGCCGCGGCGGTTGGTGATCTCGCTGACCAGGTTAAGGGTCAAAAGACTTTCGATCAGGCCGATGGCGGCAAGAATAAAGGCGAAGGGAAAGATAATCTTCAGGGTCTCAAGGTTGAGCGGAACCATGGGGATGTGGAACAGCGGCAGGCCGCCTTTGATCGAGGCCAGATCGCCGACGCGTGGCACATCGATGCCAAAGAAAATGACCAGGGCGGCGACGAGGCCGATGCCCGCCAGCGGGGCCGGAAAGGCCATGGTGATTTTTGGCATCAGCCAGATAATGACCATGGTCAGGGCGACCAGCCCGAGCATGATGAGCAGCGGCATGCCGCTCATCCAGACCTTGATGCCATCAGGCCCGGCAACCTGAAACTGTGTCAACTGGGCCAGGAAAATAACGATGGCCAGGCCGTTGACGAAGCCCAGCATCACCGGATGGGGGACCAGGCGAATGAATTTTCCAAGATGAAAGACGCCGGCCAGGATTTGCATAATTCCCATCAACACCACCGTCGCGAACAGGTACTCGACGCCGTGGCTGGCGACCAGTGCCACCATGACGACGGCAAGCGCCCCGGTGGCTCCCGATATCATTCCCCTGCGACCGCCGATAAGGGCGGTAATCAGGCCGACGATAAAGGCCGCGTACAGGCCGACCAGTGGATGGACGCCGGCGACAAAGGAAAAGGCGACGGCTTCAGGAACCAGCGCCAGGGCCACAGTCAGCCCCGAAAGCACTTCCGTCTTGAGACGCGCGGGCGTGAACGGCGGAAGTTCTGAGTCCTTCCAGTCGGCGGAAGAAAGGCGGTCGGCGAAGGCGGCAAGCGTTGGCTTGATCACGAGTATCTGGTCCTGTTTTTTGGAGGCTTGGGAAAGCGCGCCCTTCTTAACCCATAATAGAGTTATTGCAAATGGAAACTGTTCGTAAAAAAGTGACATTGGCGCTTGCGCAGAGGCGGCTTTTCTCATCTATATGAAGCGGTAAGCAACTGTCTTTCAAGCGAGGCTCCGCTATGACCAAACAATTCCCAACCCAGGCTCAGGTCGTCATTATCGAAGGCGGCGTCGATGCCGACTTCATCAACGCCGGGTCTTACGAAATCGAAGTTGCCTGTCAGCGCTTTAGCGCGACGGCTTCGCTCAAACCGTTCTACGATCCCCAAAGTCTGCGGATCAAATCTTAAAAGGAGAAGCCAAAGTGATTCTTATCGGTCGACTGCTTTCGCCGTTTGTCAGGCGGGTCCACGTTAGCCTTAACGTGCTCGGCATCGCTTGCCAGCGTAACCCCCTGACCACCGCTAGCGACGGCGCGGCCATTGCCGAACTCAATCCGCTTGGCCGGGTCCCGGCGCTGGTACTGGATGATGGCGAGACGCTGATCGACAGTATCGCCATTCTTGATTATCTCGATGATCTGGTCGGTCCGGAGCGCGCCCTGCTTCCGGCCTCTGGCAAGGCCCGGCGCGATAGCCTCAAGCTTTTGGCCCTGGCCGTCGGTGTCGCCGAGAAGGCGGTCGTCGCCCACTACGAGAAAAACCGCCGCCCGGAAGACAAATTCTGGGACCAGTGGTTCGATCAATGTTGCACGCAGATACGCGGCGGCCTGGCCGCGCTCGAAGCGGCGGCCCCGGCAGATGGCGGCTGGCTGATCGGCAGCAAGATGAGTCAGGTCGATATTACCACCGCCGTCACCTGCGAGTTTATCAACGAAGTGCTGCCGGGTCTGATCGACGCAAACGACTACCCGCGCCTACAGACCCTTACCTTGCGCATGAACCAGATCGAAGCGTTCTCATCGACGCATCCGTCGCGCGATTAAACGTGCCTGCTGAAGCCGGCGTGTTTGGCCCCGCCCATCAGTTTGCCGAAATCGGCACCCGAGATATGGATCAGGGTACGATGATCGCCGCCTTCGAAATAGATGTCTGACTGTCCCGACAGGCTGTCGTCCCACAACACCTTCATGCCATAAGCGGCGCCGATTGGTGGTACCGCACCGGGATCGCAATCCTCAAACAAGGCAACGATTTCGTCTTCCTCGGCCAATTCGAAACGACGATCGAAGCAGGCCTGCATTTTATCCAGATCGATCATGTGATCGCTCGGTAAGACGGCCATGACATAGATTTCGTCATCGTGCAGCAGGACGCCTTTGGCCAGGTGCTCGCTGGCGATGTGGGCGCTGTTGGCGGTGCTGATGGATGTGGCCTGATAGGGGTGGGCGATTTCTTCGAAGTCGACCTGAGAGTTCTTGAGATATTCTTTGAGTGTAATTGCCATACCCATGATCCGTCTCCTTTCCGGTTCCGGGCGGAGATCGCTTGAATCGGAAAAACCATCCCCGCCGTTTAAAGAGGGACTTTTTCCAATGACCCATTGTACATGAAAAGAGCTGTGAATTCTAGATCAACTTGCCATCAAGCGATGGCAGTTTGAGATTTTTGTCTATCGATCAAATTATCTGCCATCAAGCGATGGCAGTTTGATCTAGTCGTCGTTCCCAACCGCACCACGCCCGCCCTTGATCCCGGCGCGGTGACGCTTGTTGGTCAGACGCTTTTGTTTGGCCGCTTTCGATGGTTTCGTCGGGCGGCGGTGTTTTGGCGGTTCGGCGGCTTGCTGGATCAATTCGACCAGGCGGTTAAGGGCGTCTTCGCGGTTGCGTTCCTGGGAGCGGAATTTTTTGGCCTCGATGATGATAACGCCGTCGCCGGTCATCCGCCTTCCGGCCAGTGGCTTCAAGCGCAAGTAGACGGCGTTGGACAGGGCCCGACTGTGGCGCGCGTCGAAGCGCAACTGAACGGCGCTGGAGACCTTGTTGACGTTCTGGCCACCGGGGCCACCGGCGCGGATGAAGGTCTCTTCGATCTCCTGGGGGTCGAGGAACAGGTCGTCGCGAATGTGGATGGGTGGTTTTACCATCTACCAATTATCGCAGAGCATATGGACGTTGCGGTAGCTTTTTGCGGTGTCGATGCGGGCGTTGGCGGTGTCGGCCTCGCGGTTGAGCCTGGCGATCAGCGGGTTGATGCGGCGCTGCATCTGGTCTTGCAGGGCCTTGGCACCGCTGTCGGGATCGCCCACCGCGATGGTTTCGACTGCCGCCGCGGCGATCCGGGCTTGACGCCTGATCAGCGGCAGGAAGCGCGAAAGGTTGCTGCGGAACAGCGTGACATGGGTTATTTCGTGGTCGCGGATGGCGGCGAATTCACAACTGCCGCGGCGGTACTGGCGGTCGATAAGGACGCGAAAATCGGAAAACCCGACGCTCAGATCGAAGGACACGGGGTGTGCGCAATAGCCGCCACCGCTTACCGGGGTGAGCTTTGCCGAGGTCTTGATGGCATAGCGAAATTCGGTCTGGGTGAGGCCGAGGACCCGGGCGTTGCCATTTCCCTGATGGAGCCCCTTCGCCCGTTGCATGCGGGCCAGATCGCTGCGGCTGTGACCGGTTTCCAAGACCACCTTGGCGGCGCTCGTGTTGATCGTGACGCGGGCCGTCTGCGTCGCTTTCGGGCAACGCCCGGCGGCTGCCGCGCTCTCTGAAAACAGGAGGATCGGAACAATAAAAAGAAGGCAATGGTAACGTTTCATGCGTTTTTGCGCGGTGGTTTCTTGGCCTGGGGGGCGTGCAGTTCGGTGATATCGGCATCGGCTTTGGCAAGGTCCACTTTCAGTTGGGATATCTGTTCTTTGAGTGCTGTCTGCTCCGTTAGGGATTCTGCCAGTTGACTTTGCTGCTCTTCGAGAGTTTTTTGGAGTTGCTCAATCAAGGCGGCATTCTTGCCGATGTCGGCGATTAATTTATCGACATGGTTTTTGATAAACGCCTCATTCTTGTGCTCGGCCTTGCCAACGGCGTCATTGGCAAGGAACACCGCCCCAAGGGCCATCAGGAAGGCGGTAATGGCGAGAAGCTCATTCATATGGATAAAATACGACCACTAGGGAGCACCCACAAGGGGAATTAAGCCTCCCCGCGCGTGGACTCACTGAGGCTCACTGATCCTTGGTCGTCGGCGCGTCCGTCTGCTCACTGGCGGCGGGCGCGGGAGTCTCGGGGGTGGCAGCCTCGGGCGCGGCCTCAGGGGCAGCCTCGGGCGAGACTGGGGCCTCTGCAACTTGCTCCCCTGGCGGTTCTGGGGTCGCGACAGGGGCGGCCTCGGCTGGAGGAATAGCTAGCTCAGGTTCTGGCTCAGGCTCAGGTTCCGGTTCTGGCTCAGGCTCAGGCTCCGGCTCAGGTTCTGGCTCTGGCTCCGGCTCAGGTTCTGGCTCTGGCTCTGGCTCTGGCTCCGGCACGGGAAGGGGATCGGGTTCGGGTGGGATGCCGTCCTTGTCCCAGATCAGTTCATGCAGGGTAAGGCCCCCGTCGAAGCCCTTCATCTCGAAAGGCCCGCGCTTGAAAAAGCTGTAATTTTTGCCGCCGCAGATGCCATGTACCGTTGCCGAGACGAAAATTTGCCCGGCCTGTGCCTTATCGACGATGCGCGCCGCCAGTTGCACGGTCGTTCCGAACAGATCGTTGTCTTCGGCGATGGGCTCACCGGCATTGATGCCGATTTTCAGGCCGAGCGGTAAATCCGGGTTGTTGACGTTGTGTTTAAGCGTCCCCATTTGCATGGCCGCGGCGGCGTCGATGCCGTTGGTGGTGGTTGAGAACGAGGCCATGATGCCATCGCCGGTATGTTTGATTTCGGTGCCGCTGAATTGCTGCAGGGCGTCACGGACGATACGGTTGTGGGCGCGCACGACCTGCTGGGCGACGGCGTCACCCATGGTTTGCGTCATGTTGGTGGAACCGGCGATATCGGTAAACAAAACGGTGACGGGACCGCCGGGTTCACCTTTCTCCTTTGGTTTGTTCCATTCCTCGAGGGCATTTTTCAGGTATATCGAGGCATCGGGATCTTCATCGAAGTGACCCTTCATGGCGCTGCGTCCGGCCTGATAGGCCTGCATGTATTTGGAATCGGCGATCAGATAACCCGGTATCTTGTCGGCGAAGGCTTCCGCGTCGCGCTGCCTGAAGCCCATATAACTGACCGGCTTGCTAATCACCAAAGACATCGTCTTGCCGTCCAGGTTGTGTTCCTGGGACAGGGTCTCGCAGGCCCCGGCGATGAACAGGTTGACGCCGAATTTGTTGAAATTATCGAGCTTGTCCTTGTCGATACCGGCTTCCCCCATGGCCGACAGCAGATAATCCATAACGAATTTTTGCTGTTTCTTGACCCACGGAGCATTGACCCCGGCCGCGACATCGGCACCGATTTCGCTTAACTCCTCGGCGTCTTGCTGTTCCTGCTTTTCCTTTATTTCCTCCAGGTCTTTCTTCTTTTCGACCTCCGGATCGGACTCATCCTTGCTATCCTTAGCGGTTTTTTCGGCGTCGTCACGGAAATCTGAGGGAAGTGAATCCTGTTTCTTTTTCGCAGGCTTTGGCGGAGCGGTTTTTGCGGCTTTTGCCGGTCGCGGCTTTCTGCTTGTGTTGAGCTTGGCTTTCGACAAAAGCGACATGCCCATGGAGAACAGGGAAACGGCGAAGGTGCCGATGAACAGGCCGAACAGGATATTGGACTGGGTATTGGCCCGGAAAGTGGATTCACGCAGCCACACGCCAGCCAGGCTGGAAATCAAAGAGGCAATGATGGCACTGAACAAAAGCGCCATCAGCAGCTTGATCAAAAGCCCCATGATGGAGAAGGTGGCCTCTTCCTTTTCGTCGGGATTGAAATTTTCAATGCCCTCGGGAATGGTCGCCCCGGCATGCATGCCGGTGGTTTTTTGAGGGGCGACCTTTTTCGCAGTCTCATTTTTTGCCGAGGGCGCTTTTTTTGCCGACGCAGCCTTTTT
>CBFDEA010000068.1:0-7479 GCA_965603695.1 uncultured Rhodospirillaceae bacterium
AGAAAGACCCTGAGGGCTTTAAGCAGTCGCTCAAGGCATTTGGAAAAGACAGTCCAATGCTCGCTCATGATAACTTGACCTCGGATGAACTGACACAGCCTTGGGGCGTCGGCCATGATCCGTTGGAAGACACAAAAACAAAAAAGGTTTGGGATTTAGAACAACCGCCCCAACCCGACCCAGCAAAGGGTGACGTAAAAGGCGCCTCCGGTGATGACACTTTGGCCGACGGGGAAAGCGAGCCGCTTTCCCATACGCCGGAAATCCGTAATTTCCTGGAAGACTTGAAGAAGTCCGACGATCCGGTCGCAGACATTCTGCTCAAGGATCCCAGTGTCTGGACCCAGGAGGAAGTGAACCAGGTGCATGGGTCAGATGTCTATTCGGGCACTTCGGACCCGCGCCAGAAATTGGCGGCGAGCAAGGTGCGCGACTGGTACGAGCAACATTACGGCAATGGCCCGGCACAAACCGATGATACCGGCAAGGTCGTGCAGACAGGTTTCGCGACCGAACCGCAGAAGAAACCGGTCGCGGCCATGGGGCGTGACGGCCGGCCGGTCATGGACGGCATTATGGGTGCCGGGGCCAAGGTCGCCGATCTGGCCGGCAAGCGCGGCCTATCGACGGCAATTCGCGGTGTGCAGACAGGCCTTAATCTGATGAACAGAATTAAAGCCGACGGCAGTAACAAGACGGGGGCGCTTAAAGCCGACGGCCTGTTCGGACCCAAGACCAAACAGGGTTTTAGAAACTCCGTCGCCGAGCTGGGCCGTCCCAAGCCGAAAACGCCCTGGCCATCGGCAGTTTCCAGAACTTGCTGGAGAACAAGCGCGGTCAGGCCCTTGGCAACCTGGGCGAAGTCGCACACGACAGTTTTTCCGGGTTGTTCCAGAATGCATCAACATTCAAGCCCGATGATAAAAGCCCGAAGCCCTGGGGCACGGTCCTGCAGGATACCATCAACGATGTCGGTACCGATACTTTCGGCAAGGACGCTTTCAAGCCATTGAAAGCCGACGGCTGGATCGGCCCGAAAACATCGAGCGCCTTCGCCAGCGTCTTCAAGTCGACCGGCATGGGCGGCTTCATGAAAAGCCTGGGCTCAAACTTCGGCTTTTTCTAAGAAATATGACCTAATAGAAGAAATTATTCTTGACTTATCCATTTTTCTAGGGTAGTCTCCTCTTTAACGAGTTGCACAGTTGTGTCCGGACCCCCGCCAAAGGCAATCGCCTTGGCGGGTTTTTTTTGCGAGTGTGTTTTAGGTCATATGGAGGACGCAACAAACTTTAAAGGCCTGAAAATGCCTTAGAGGTAATTAGGACATTAAGTATAAACATCGTGAAACACGAAGAGATCAGAAAGAAAATATGCAAATCTCCAAACCCTTTGCCCAGGTAGGATGAAAACAGTTTTGAATTAAGTAATCGATAGCCACTCCAACACATAAGGGTGATTATTGAAAAAGAGGAAATGAATATAATAAAGAGAGCAGAATTGTTGAAACCCAAAAAAAATACGAAAAGCATAAAACTAAAAGGATATGCAAACGACCCGGGAAGAATAATCATAAGATTATACAGCAGGACTACTTTCCATGGTTTGTATGCGGGTTGTCTCGACGCCAAGGCCAATAGCCAAAATTGCAGGATGAGTGAATCCAAAATAACAATTAAAGCTTTTATCTGAATGGATAAAATTGGTTCTTCAGAACCAAAATAAAGGAAAATGTCTTCCAGTATTGGATATCCACCAAACAGGATCACCGCGAAAGCTACAGGCAGAGTGTATAAGGATGGCCGCTTAATGAACATTTGTTCTTTCCCCCGTATATGTAGAATTTACTTAACAAGTGGAAAGTAGAAACACACCTCCAACAAGAAGCGCGGACAAGGCGGCGATCACGATAATCTTATTGCGGTGATTTTCCATTTTGTAGATCAAAAACTATAGACGACAGTATAAAAGAACAGGGCGTTCAGCCAATAAATTTCTACACCCGAAATAATCAAAAACCAAATATGCCAGTAGTCAAAACGTTCACCGATGCAGGGAAAGAACAACCTAGAGCAAAGTAGTTTGTAACAGGGCCAGAATAAGGAGAGGAAAAATATCGCTGCGGAAAAGAACGCATATCGAAATTGATCTCCATTTATCTGTAATTTTGAAATGACGATTAAACTTAAAATAAACGCCAACGACCCAGGAAGAATAATTCCTAGATTTAGAGACAAAACGGCTTTCCACGGTTTGCATCCTGGTTTTCCCGAAGCCAAAGCTAGCAGCCAGAAATGCAGGATAAGCGCGTTAATGACAATTATGAACATTAGGATCCGATAGTCACCGACACGTTCGCCGTAGCCATAATCAAGCAGAACATATTCCAGCCAAGGCTGCGTAACGAATATGTTTGCTATGAAGAGAACAGGTAGGAAGTACAAGGAGGTATGCGTCAATTTCATTCAATTTATTTCCCGAATTACTAGAACAAAATATCTTTAATGATAGCAAAAGGGGGGCTTAATGTAACCCCAATATGCTTAAACCAAAAGCTAGAGTTTAATACTTTAGTTACACCACCCGGCCATGCGCCGGGTTTTTTTTATTCATCAATCAAAGGAGAAAGATTATGCCAAAGGAAGCAAGTAAAAAAAACGCACCGTACGAGAAAGGTATCTACCTTGAAATCACGCCAGCCTATTCCGGTAGGGGAGGAAAAATTCCAGGAAAATATCATTCTTATTTAGTGTATCGAAAAGCAGATGGCACAACGGAGGTGCTCCGAGGTGGGCCTGAGAAAGTGGTCCACGGAAACTCTGGTGAGACCAGGAAGCTCGTTGTTGAAACAGGCAAGAGTCTGGAACAGAGCAGGGATAAATACATTCCAGGGGAGCAACCGCGCCCTTCGCAGAAACTCGACATTCCGGCAGACAAACTCGATGAAAGTTGGGGCACTATGACGCAACAAGTCATTGTCGTGGGTGATGCCGGCATGAAGTATGGTCAGGGTCTAGGTTTAGAAACAGAGGAACAAACCAGTAATACCGTTGTTCGGGCTGCTTTGGATTCCATTGATTATGATCATGAAAAAGCTCTTCCAGAAGGGGTGGAAAAGATCGAATTGCCAGGTATTGATGACAATATAGCTGTTGCCATGGATCGTTCCTGGGATCAGCGAATGCATCCTGAGAGAGGCGGTATGCACAAGGACGTCATCAGCATTGCGGCAAATGACAAAGCAGAACAATCGCCGCAATCGGGTCCGGGAAACGATGACCTTAAAGGCGCCTCCGGTGATGACACCTTGGCCGAGGAGGAAAACGAGCCGCTTTCGCAAACGCCGGAAATCCGTAATTTCCTGGAAGACCTGAAGAAGTCCGACGATCCGGTCGCAGACATTCTGCTCAAGGACCCCAGCGTCTGGACGCTAGAGGAAGTTAACCGGGTGCATGGCTCGGACGTTTATTCACGCGCCGCGGACCCGCGCCAGAAATTGGCGGCGAGCAAGGTGCGCGACTGGTACGAGCAACATTACGGCAATGGCCCGGCACAAACCGATGATACCGGCAAGGTCGTGCAGACAGGTTTCGCGACCGAACCGCAGAAGAAACCGGTCGCGGCCATGGGGCGTGACGGCCGGCCGGTCATGGACGGCATTATGGGTGCCGGGGCCAAGGTCGCCGATCTGGCCGGCAAGCGCGGCCTATCGACGGCAATTCGCGGTGTGCAGACAGGCCTTAATCTGATGAACAGAATTAAAGCCGACGGCAGTAACAAGACGGGGGCGCTTAAAGCCGACGGCCTGTTCGGACCCAAGACCAAACAGGGTTTTAGAAACTCCGTCGCCGAGCTGGGCCGTCCCAAGCCGAAAACGCCCTGGCCATCGGCAGTTTCCAGAACTTGCTGGAGAACAAGCGCGGTCAGGCCCTTGGCAACCTGGGCGAAGTCGCACACGACAGTTTTTCCGGGTTGTTCCAGAATGCATCAACATTCAAGCCCGATGATAAAAGCCCGAAGCCCTGGGGCACGGTCCTGCAGGATACCATCAACGATGTCGGTACCGATACTTTCGGCAAGGACGCTTTCAAGCCATTGAAAGCCGACGGCTGGATCGGCCCGAAAACATCGAGCGCCTTCGCCAGCGTCTTCAAGTCGACCGGCATGGGCGGCTTCATGAAAAGCCTGGGCTCAAACTTCGGCTTTTTCTAAGAAATATGACCTAATAGAAGAAATTATTCTTGACTTATCCATTTTTCTAGGGTAGTCTCCTCTTTAACGAGTTGCACAGTTGTGTCCGGACCCCCGCCAAAGGCAATCGCCTTGGCGGGTTTTTTGTTGTCCGGGTTAATCAATACGAAAAAGGAGTTTTATGACATGGGTGGATTTTTTTCCGCACCGTCCCAGCCTGAACCGATGTCGCTGCCGGAGGTGCCAGATCCAGAAATAGAAGCCCGAAAGAAACGGCTTGAAGAAATTGATCGCCGCCGTCGCGGCCGTTCAGGAACCATCGCAACGTCGCCGCGCGGGTTGCTTGGCTTAAGCGATAACGCGACGAAGCGCAAATCCCTGCTTGGGGAATAAATCAGGAGAAGATGATGAATGAAATTATGACGAAAGGGCTACCAGCCAGCCCCAACGGCACGGCAGTCGATCAGAAGGGGGCGGTAAAGAACCTGACCCCGGAGCGTATTGTCGAGCGCTATAAGAAATCCCTTGAACGCCGTCAGGCATGGGAAAGTCATTGGCGCGAATGCTATGATTTTGCCTTGCCAAGACGCGATGGAGCCATCGTATCAGGGCAGCCCGGCGAGAAAAAAACGGATAAGCTTTTCGATGGCACGGCACCCGACGCGGTCGAACAACTTGCCGCAAGTTTGCTTTCGGAATTAACGCCGCCGTGGGCAAGATGGTTCGGATTGATCGCCGGTCATGAGTTATCCGACGAGGAATCGGCGTCAATTGGACCGCAGTTGGAGCGCATATCGAAGGTCTTGCAATCGAACTATGACAGGTCGAATTTCGCCGTTGAAATGCACCAGTGTTATCTCGATCTGGTGACGGCGGGAACCGCCTCTTTGTTAATGGAAGAAGCGTCGATATCCGAAAGCTCGGCCTTCCGCTTTACCGCCGTGCCGTTGTCTCAAGTGGTGCTGGAGGAAAGCCTGGATGGGCGCCTGGATACCACGTTCCGCCGCTCCCAGTTGACCCGTGCGGAATTGATGTCTCGTTTTCCCGATAATGAAATTCCCGCGCAGCGCAGTGAACATGAAGGGGCGCACGATGAGGGAAAATATGCGGTGATTGAAGCGGTCATCCCCGACCAAAGCGGATACGCCTACACGGCGGTTCTCGATCCTGAAGGCAGCCAGAACCAGGGTGCGTCTATCTTGGCCGAAGGACGTTTTGCCCACTCGCCGTTTATCAATTTCCGTTGGCTCAAGGCTCCCGGTGAAATTTATGGGCGCTCGCCGGTGATGAAGGCGCTTCCCGATATCAAGACCGCCAACAAAGTGGTGGAGCTGATATTGAAAAATGCGTCAATAGCCGTCACCGGGATCTGGCAGGCCGATGATGACGGTGTGCTCAATCCGGCTAATATTAAATTGGTGCCGGGAACGATCATTCCCAAGGCGGTTGGGTCGCAAGGGTTGAAACCCCTGGAATCACCGGGCCGGTTTGATGTGTCTGAACTGGTCTTGGGAAAACTGCGGGAGTCAATCCGCAAGGCGTTGTTGGCCGATAAGCTGGGCCAAATCGACGCACCGAAAATGACGGCGACAGAAGTCCTGGAACGTTCCGCCGAAATGGCCCGCCTGCTCGGTGCCACGTATGGCCGCTTGCAGTCAGAACTGCTCTCTCCTCTGGTTGCCCGCTCTATGGCTATATTGATCCGCCGCGGTGAGATCGAGGACATCCGCATTGATGGTGCAACCATTGATCTGGAATACCGCTCCCCCCTGGCACGCCAGCAATCTCGCCAGGAAGCCCAAGGGGTGATGAATTGGTTTCAAGCGCTCGCGTCAATTGGTCCGGAAGCCATGGCCACAATAGATCAGGGTGCCGCTGCCCGCTGGTTGGCAAAGGTCTTCGCCGTACCGCCGGAGCTAATTAAAGATCCGACTGTCATGACCGATATGTTACCGCCCGAAGCATTCGATGCGTTGAGTGCTTTGAGCGCCCCACAAGATGTGGAGGTCAGTGATGTCGGACAATGATGGTGGCTGGGGCTGGTTTGCAGCTTCAGATAAAACCGCGTTGGAGGGTGACCATGGATTGGCGCTTTCGTTTGCTCGGTGCTTTCGCGGCACCGATGGCGTGCGCGTTCTTAGACACTTGCGGGCACTGACACTGGAGCAATCCATGGGGCCAGCGGCAAGCGACGCCATGCTTCGTCACATTGAAGGGCAACGCCAACTTGTTACTCATATCCTTGGCCTGATCGAACGGGGCCGAGGCAACACCAGACCGGAGAAAGAAGATGAATGAGACACTTTTAAACGAAACCGATGAAAACCAAACCCATGAAGAAAACTCGCCTGTACCAGTGGACGAAATTGCTGAGAGCACAAAATTGCGCCCCGATGGCATACCGGAGAAATTCTGGGATCAGGAAAGTGCGACGGTTCGTGTCGAGGCGATGGCTAAATCGTACCAGGAACTGGAACGCAAATTTGGCGGCGCGGAAGCTTTGTCAATTCCAGAAAGTGCCACCGACTATGAGGTAACCATCGATGGCCAGCCATTTGATACCGACGCGCAAGTAAACGAGCGTCTTCACGCCGTTGGCTTAAGCCAGGAACAAGTGCAAACCGTGTACGAACTTGCCAATGAAAAACTGATGCCGGCGATTGCCGGCATGTCTCGCGACCTGCAAGTCAACAATGAGGTCGAGCGCCTGAAAACCCATTTCGGAGGAGACGAGCAGTGGAACGCGGCGCGGGGTCAAATTGCCGCCTGGGGTAGGGAAAATTTCTCCGAAGACGTGTTCGGTGCATTGTCGAACACCTATGAAGGGGTTTTGACGATGCAACGCATGATGGGCAGCAAGGAGCCTGGATTAGGAAAGGCCAACGCTATTGGCCATGGTCCGAACGAGGGTGCGCTCAAAGCAATGATGGGTGATCCGCGATACTGGCGCGATAACGACCCCGCTCATATAGAGCGTGTCCGCCAGGGCTTTCGGGCTTTATATCCAGAAAGCTAAAAGTTGCTAGCAGGACGGGGGTTGAGCGCGTTTCCTCTCCGCGCTTCCCTCTTCGGGGCGGTGACATCCGGATGTCACCGCCTCATTTTTGTTGGTTACTATTCCGGAAATACATAACCGCCGACGGAGGCGTCAAATTCAGGAAGGACAGCATCATTTTCCTGTGGCGCGGGTTCTGCGGCTGGTTTAGCGGGTTCTGCGGCTGGTTTCGGGACCGGCACTGGTTTGGCTTTAGCAGTTTCAATAACCGGGGGTTCCGCCTTCTCTTGAAT
>CBFDEA010000069.1:0-7464 GCA_965603695.1 uncultured Rhodospirillaceae bacterium
TCTGAATCCTGGAAAGACAAATCCAGCGGCGAGCGCAAGGAAAAGACCGAATGGCACCGGGTCGTCATTTTCAACAATCACCTGGCCGACATTGCCGAAAAGTACCTACGCAAGGGCTCCAAGGTTTATATCGAAGGGGCGTTGCAAACCCGTAAGTGGACCGACAATGCCGGTATCGAGAAATATTCCACCGAAGTGGTCCTGCAACGTTACAGTGGCGAACTAACGATGCTCGACACCCGTGGCGAAGGCGGCGGCGGTGGCGGCGGTTATTCCGGCGGCGGTTCGGGCGATGGCGATCCCGGCTACGGCGGCGGTTCGGACAGTGGCAGCAGTGGTGGCAGCAGCAGTGGCGGCGCGGGCGGTGGCGGCAACGCCCCAGGTAGCGACCTGGACGACGAAATTCCGTTCTAGGCCATGCCTAAGATGTCGCAACCAAATGCCCATGAGGTTGCGATTTACGAAACACTGATAACAACCGCCAGTGGCCTTTCGCAAGTTCTGGCAGATGCCATAGAAACGGTTGGTCCGCTTTCATTACCAAAATCCAAAGACGGCAACCTGGGATACTTCTTGTCCCGGGCGGTCGTCGGGCAGCAATTATCGACGAAGGCGGCCAGAACGATCTGGAGCCGGGTCGAAGAAGCCGCAGCGTCCGAAAACTCTCCTATCCCTGTTTTTTTTAACGATGCTGCCTTTGAAACGCTTAAGCGTTGCGGTGTGTCGGGTAACAAGGCCAAGGCCCTGCACGGTATTGCCCAGGCAGACCTGGCGGGCAATCTTTGCGGCAAGTCGTTGGCCCGGATGGATCACGCGACAAGATCAAGTCAGTTACTGGAACTGTGGGGAATCGGCCAGTGGACCTGCGATATGGCTTCCATTTTCTTTTGCCGGTGCCCCGATGTCTGGCCCGATGGGGATGTCACGGTGCAAAATGTCTTTGGCCGTCTGATCGGCAGGCGTAAACCGGCAAGGACGGCTAAGTTTTTTGCTCCTCACCGGTCATACCTGGCCCTTGCCATGTGGGAAATTGCCGACGCCAAGCCCGCAGCCTGAAGCGAAAATGATTATCATTCCAGGGTCAGTACGCCTTTGGCTAGGTGTCCCTTTACTGTATCGGCAGGCCGCCTTTTTGGGTCGCCATGTCGGTGAATTTATTAAGTGCGCCGGTCATAGCCTTGAAGACCTTGTCGCGGTCGCCGATGCCATAACGATTGGCCAGCCATGCCGGGTCGCTATAGGCGAGTTTGACCTGGCCGTCGGCGGTTTTCCAAACCAGTGCTTTAAGCGGCAAGTCCAGACCAATCATCGGGTTTGATTTCATCAGCGGCGTGCCCATTTTTGGGGTGCCGAAAATTAGAACTTCGGCTTCACCTAGTTCCATGCCGACGCTCATGGCCCCTTTGCTGTGGTTGATCCGTTTGAATATCGTAATTCCCTTACGTTCAAGGGCGATGCCGAGGCGGTCGATGGTTTTGGCAACGCCGAAAGCGCTGTCCTTGACGATCAGTCCGTCCCCTTCGGCATGGGCTGGAACGTTAAGAATGGTGGCAAAGCCCGCGACCACAGCCATGATTGTCAAAAAATGACGAATTGAAATAATAAACACGACAGATATCCCCCAAAAAATAAATAAGAAGAGGACGCTATCACAGAAATTATCCGTTGAATTTCACAACTTCGTTACAACACGTTGTGGCGCTGGGGGCAGGGCGCTTAGGCGGTTGCGGATGGTCTTGATGTATTCCAGGCTCTGCGGCTCCGCCTGGCTTCCCTGCAAAGCGTCAAGCAGTGAGTTTACGTCCTTTTCGATAATGCCCATGGTGTTGCCGGGATCGTAATCTTCCCGGGCCCAGACAATGCTGTCGAAATTATCGCCGAACCAGGTTCCACCTGAACTACTTTTCATGACGTCCAACAGCGTGCGCGGGCAAAGCCCAAGATTGGCTGCTTCGTTCAGGGCTTGGCGCACAGCGGCGACGCTCGAGGCCGCGACGAAGTTGTTGAGGACCTTGGCGGTCATGCCAAGGCCCAGACCGCCTAGGAAATGCAGGTCGCGGCCCATGGCCTCCAACAGCGGCCTGATGGGGTTGGCGGTCTGCTCATCGGCGCCGATCATGAACGACAGGCGCGCTTCCTCTGCGGCGACCGGCGCACCGGACATGGGGATTTCAAAAAACATAACGTCGGCGGGTAATCTGGTGCTCAGTTCGCTGATAAAGCGGGGCGAAACCGTCGAGGCCAACAGGCAAATTTTCGGGTAAGTCGGTTGTCGGAAAATCGCCTGATCGTCGAAGTAAAGATCGAGGGTTTGTCGCTGGTCCCTGACAACGGAAATCATAGCATCGATAGTGCTGGCAAATTCCCCGGGTACTGCGATCATCTGACTTTCGAAATCGCCAAATTCTTCGACCGGCCGGACATCGAAGCCCTTTACCCGGAAGCCTGCCTTGAGCAGGGCGCTGCCCATGGGCAGGCCCATGGCGCCACACCCGGCGATGCCAATTTGGCCGTCATAATTGGTCTTTCCCGGCAGCTCCGACATGTCCTTGCTCTATCCTTGTTTGGCCTGTTTCAAGGGGCAAAGGTAGCACGCATTTCGTGCGTAAAAATAACCAATATTTCAGCCATTTTTAGCCCCTCCATTTGGTTGTACCCGCCCTTGTAACATGCTAGATTTCAGGACCTAGAGTCGCCGCTTTCGTAGGGACTCTATATCTTTTTTAAACCATTGAATTTATTGGATTTTTATTTGTGACGACGCCTTCCGATACGCCCCCGCCAGAAGCCCCTGAGGAATTGGGCGTTTCCCCTGTTTCAATCGAAGAAGAAATGCGCGGCTCCTACCTAGATTATGCCATGAGCGTGATCGTCAGCAGGGCCTTGCCGGATGTCCGCGATGGTCTCAAGCCGGTGCACCGGCGCATTCTCTTTTCGATGAAGGAAAACGGGTACGAATATAACAAACCGTTCCGTAAATCGGCCCGTATCGTCGGTGACGTGATGGGTAAATATCACCCGCACGGCGACCAATCGATCTACGACGCCATGGTCCGCATGGCGCAGGACTTTTCCATGCGCCTGACGCTTGTCGACAGCCAGGGCAATTTCGGCTCCATGGATGGCGACCGGGCGGCGGCCATGCGTTATACGGAAGCGCGTCTGGCCCGTTCGGCGCACTCCCTGATCGAAGACATCGACAAGGACACGGTCGACTTCAAACCCAACTATGATGAATCCGAACAGGAACCGACGGTTCTGCCTGCCCAGTTCCCCAACTTGCTGGTCAATGGTGCCGGTGGTATCGCCGTTGGTATGGCGACCAATATTCCGCCGCACAATCTGGGCGAGATCATCGATGCCTGTTGCGCCTTGATCGACAATCCGGCCCTGACCATCGATGAAATTATCGAGAACTATGTCCAGGGACCGGATTTCCCTACGGGTGCGTCTATTCTCGGCCGTCAGGGCATCCATTCGGCCTTTCGCACCGGGCGTGGCTCTGTGGTCATGCGCGGAAAGGCAACAATCGAAGAAATTCGTAAAGACCGTCAGGCCATTATCATTACCGAAGTGCCTTATCAGGTAAACAAGGCGCGGATGGTCGAACATATGGCCCATTGCGTCCGCGACAAAAAGATCGAAGGCATATCCGATCTGCGCGATGAGTCTGACCGTGACGGTGTCCGCGTCGTTGTCGAGATCAAGCGCGACGCCATCGCCGAAGTCGTCTTGAACCAGCTTTACCGCTTCACCCCGCTGCAAACCTCTTTCGGCGTCAACATGCTGGCGCTGGATGGCGGCATGCCAAAATTGATGAACCTGCTGGAAATCCTTCAGGCTTTCGTCAATTTCAGGGAAGTGGTGATCCGCCGCCGGGTTATTTTCCTGCTCGGCAAAGCCCGCGACAAGGCCCATATCCTGGCTGGTCTCGCCGTTGCGGTTGCCAACATCGATGAAGTCATTGCCCTGATCCGTGCCGCCAAAGATTCCGCTACCGCGCGCCAGCAACTGATGGCGCACAACTGGCCGGCCAGCGATATCGAGCCGATGATCAAACTCCTCGACGAGCCGGGCAGGGCCGTCGTCGATGGCAAGTACAAGCTATCGGAAGCACAGGCCAAGGCGATTCTGGAATTGCGCCTGCACCGTTTGACCGGGCTTGAACGCGAAAAAATCGCCGCCGATTTGAGCGAACTGGGCGCGGAAATCGCCGAGCACTTGGCTTTGCTGGGTTCGCGCGAGATGTTGATGGCCTTGATGCGCAAGGAATTGCTGGAAATGCGCGAGCAATTCGCCACCCCGCGGCGCACCATGATTGATGATAACGAGTTCGAACACGATCTTGAAGATCTCATCCAGCGCGAGGATATGGTCGTTACCGTGTCCAACACCGGCTACATGAAACGGGTGCCGCTATCGACCTACCGGGCACAGAAACGCGGCGGCAAAGGGCGCAGCGGCATGAGTACCCGGGACGAGGATTTCGTCAGCCAGGTGTTCGTCGTCAACACTCATACGCCGGTCCTGTTCTTCTCTTCGACGGGCATTGTCTACAAGCTCAAGGTTTACAGACTGCCGCTCGGCTCGCCGACATCGTTGGGCAAGGCGATGATCAACCTGTTGCCACTCGATGAAGGCGAGAGCATCACCACCATGATGCCGCTGCCCGAAGACGAAGCAACCTGGGGCGACCTGTCGGTGATGTTCGCGACCGCCTCGGGCGGTGCCCGGCGCAACACGCTGTCGGACTTCACCAACGTCAAGGCCAATGGCAAGATCGCCATGAAACTGGACGACGACGACCAACTGATCGGTGTTCAGGCCTGTTCGGAAAGCGACGACATCCTGTTGTCTTCCAGGGATGGCAAGTGCATCCGCTTCCCGGTCACCGATGTGCGCGTCTTCACTTCGCGCTCCTCGACCGGTGTGCGCGGTATCAGGCTCGATGGCGATGACAAGGTTATTTCCATGTCGGTCCTCAGCCACGTCAAGGCAGAGGTCGCCGAGCGTGACGACTATTTGCAAGCCGTTAGCGCGGCGCGCAGGCTGGCTGGTGGGGACTATTCGGAAAGGCCAGATGACAAGGCCCAGGACGAAAGCCGCGCGGTCCGCCTGAACGAACCGCTTTTTGCCGAAATGGGTGAAAACGAAGAGTTCATTCTGACCTTGGCCGATGACGGTATTGGCAAGCGCACGTCGGCCTATGAATACCGGATCTCCAAACGTGGCGGTAAAGGTATCACCAGTATCGACCTCAAGCGGGCAAAGGGACAGACGCCGCGCGTCGTCGCCTCCTTCTCGGTCGAAACCGATAACCAACTGGTTATGGTTTCCGATGGTGGCCAATTGATCAGGTGCCCGGTTGCCGGTATCAGTATTGTCGGTCGTTCCTCGCGCGGGGTGACGATTTTCAATGTCGCCGATGAAGAACGGGTTGTATCGGTCAGCCGCTTGAACGACGATGATGACGCCGACGATGAGGAAACAGACGAGGAAACAGGCGAGGAGGGTGTCGAGGAAGCCGAAGCGACCTCTACGCCCGACCCTGAACCCTCTGAATAAGGGAAGGAACGCCCCATGTCCGATTCGCGAATCGGTATTTACCCCGGAACCTTTGATCCGCTGACCAATGGTCATATGGACATCATTTTCCGGGCCACCAAGGTTGTCGACAAATTAATTGTCGGGGTTGCCGAACATACGGGCAAGGACCCCCTGTTCAGCCTTGATGAACGTCTGGACATGGTTCGCGATGAGATCGCCGACCATGGCGAGGCGGTAAAATCCGATATCGAGGTCTGTTCTTTCAATTCCCTGCTGATGAAATTTGCCGAAAACGTCAATGCTTCGGTGATTATTCGTGGTCTTCGGGCGGTATCGGACTTTGAATATGAATTCCAGATGGCCGGAATGAACGCCCGGTTGAACAGTGAAATCGAAACAGTGTTCCTGATGGCTTCAGACAGGCACCAATTCATCGCCTCGCGATTCGTCAAGGAAATCGGGCGTTTGGACGGCGATATCAGCCATTTTGTGCCTTCTGGCGTGAAGCAAAAACTGATTGCGCGCTTCGCGGAACTGAAAGTCTGACGGCTTTTACAAAAAGACCAAATATAGGTGTTGACCGACCCGTCCCTGATCCTTACTTTCCGGGCTTCCCGCAGGTGGTTTGCCGGAGAATTTCAGAAACTGAAATTGTCGCAATGGCAGGCCACAGACTTGTGGGCGCTTAGCTCAGTTGGTAGAGCATTCGACTTTTAATCGAACGGTCACTGGTTCGAATCCAGTAGCGCCTACCATTTAAAAGCCCTTGCCGTTTTCGGCAGGGGCTTTTTCTTGCCCGCGGCGCGGTGATTTTTGACTGTTCGGAAAATCTGGTGCCAAGCGGGCAATTCGGCCATACTTTGGGCTTGGTTAATAAAACGAGGGGCTCAAGCCATGCCTAAATATGAAGTCGCACTTTATAACGAAGAGGTCCGCGTCCTGGTCAAACAGGGCGACTCACATGAGGGCTTTGAAGATTCCTGGGCCGATACCCACTATATCGAGGTCATGGCCCCTGGCGAAGAAATGGCCCGGGCTAAAATCGACAAACAGTATCCGCCCCATCGGGGTTTCGTCATTGAGCAGATTTCGCAAGTCATGCCCGACTAGGATTTCTGGTTTCCTCCTGAAAATTATGACCTGAGCAGATCAAGCTGCCCGCGATTCGGCAGGCTTTTTGCTGTAAAATTTTCACCTCGGTAAATCGAAGATAATGATCACTGTTGATGCAGGCGTCAAAAGTGGCGGGAACTATGACCAAATTAGCCGCAATTTATCAATAACTTGAGCGTAATTACTTCAATTGACAGGGGGAAAGGGTTTCTTAAGAATAATTGCGTAAATTATTTAAAGATAAAAAAACAGACGGTCATCTCTAATCCGTTTTTCAGCGGTACGACTTGGCTCCGGACGAAAACACCGGAAGGCAACTTCACCGGAAAGGTTCTGAAACGATGCTGCAAATGCCGATGACCGGACACAACGTTTACGAGGTGTCCATTTACAATAAAGAAGTGCGGGCCATGGTTAAGGAAAACCAGCACCATCACTTCTTCGATGATCAATGGGCCGACATCCATGTCAGGAATGTCACCGCCCGCGATGAAGGCGAAGCCGTCTCCATCATCTCCAAGCGTTTCCCGACAGAAGACGGTTTCGTCATCGAACTCGTCGAGGAAAGCAACTTCTGACTTTTTAGCTATCGTTTAAGGGCTGAAGCTTCGGGGGGAGATTAAGATCATAGAATAACCATCACCGCGCCTTTGTCGGTGGGTTATCGCTTGTCCTTTTCACCATCACGCAAAACGTTGCGTTTGATCTTGCCTGTCGCCGTCATTGGCAATTCCTTGACGAATTCTATGTGGCGCGGGTATTCGTGGGGCGACAGGCGGACTTTAACGAAGTTGAGGATATCGG
>CBFDEA010000070.1:0-7407 GCA_965603695.1 uncultured Rhodospirillaceae bacterium
TCCGCTGATTTGCGCAAGAACGGCAAAACAAGCGAGGCCGACGGCGATCAGGACAAACAGGGCCGCACCGCGCTCAAACTCTGCCCCGGCAAAGCGGGGAGCCAATTCGATCATGACAAAATAAAGCGCCGCCGCCATGCCCAGACTGGCCAGCGCGGTCCGCCACATACGACTTTTCAGGCGGCTATCGGCAATGAAGTGCCCACGGCGATGCAACACGTAGGCCATCAGGGCGGCATTGAGCCAGCTCGATGCCGCCGTCGCCATGGCAATGCCGACATGCAGGAACGGCCCCATCAGGATCAGGTTAAGGACCAGATTGACGATCATGGCGCAGACCGCGATCTTGACCGGGCTGGCGGTATCGCCGCGGGCGAAGAAGCCGGGGGCCAGCGCCTTGACCAAAACGTAAGCCGGCAGGCCGAGGGCGTAGATGGCCAGCGCCGCCGCCGTCGCCTGGGATTGGACCCCGCCAAATTCACCACGGGCAAACAACACGTGGACCAGGGGGGCGGCAATGACGAACAACGCGCAAGCGGCGGGCAGGGTCAACAACCACGAAAACTCGACCGCCCGGTTCTGACTGTGCGCGGCGGCGGCTTCATCCCCGGCCCTGATCTGGCGTGACAAAAGCGGCAGCAAGGCGGTGCCGACGGCGACCCCGACGACGCCCAGGGGCAATTGATTGACCCGGTCGGCAAAAAATAGATACGAGATCGACCCCGTCGGCAGGAACGAGGCGATGATCGTGTCGATCAGCAGGTTTATTTGATAAATCCCGGCCCCGAGAGCTACCGGCAGGGCGCGGCGGACCAGCAACCGCACGTTCTCGCTAAACACCGGCAAGCGCAGACGCGGTCGGAAGCCGACCCGCCGACAGTGAACCGCAAGCCAGCAAAACTGCACGATCCCGGCGACAAAAACACCCCAGGCCAAAGCATGTCCCGGGGTTTGCGCCTGCGGGGCAAAAACCAGTACCGCCCCAATTAGGCAAATGTTGAGCAAGATCGGCGTCGCCGCGGCGGCGGCGAACTTGCCGAACGAATTAAGCACCCCAGCCATCAGGGAGACCAGCGAGATAAACAGAATGTAGGGGAAGGTAATGCGAGTCAGCTCAACGGCGAGGGCGAATTTTTCAGGCGTCGCCAAAAAACCCGGCGCAAATACGGCCATCGCCCACGGCATGGCAAGCTCGAAAAGGATGACCAGGACAACCAACGCCCATAACAGAGCCGCCAGCGCCTGATCGGCGAAATGTCTGGCCTTGTCCTCGCCCTCACCCTCGAGAAGCCCGGCAAAAAGCGGCACGAAGGCCATGTTGAACGCGCCTTCGGCGAACAGGCGGCGAAATAGATTGGGGAATTTGAAGGCAACAAAAAACACGTCCGCCGTGGCCCCCGCACCAAGCACGGCGGCAATCAGAATGTCGCGGATAAAACCGAAAACCCGGCTGACCATGGTCATCGAGCCGACAGTCGCAATGGAACGCAATAAAGTCATGCAGCCTCAATAGCCGTTATTTGTGGCCCTGAAAAGGCGGCAGCTTCTAAGCGGAGGCGGCAGTCTTCTGTTTTTTGTCTTCGGGCGGGGCGATCGCGGTCAGGAGTGCCTTCTTGATTTGGCCGATTTTGCCGTCGTGTTCGATCTTCAGGCCGAACACATCCTTGACATAGAAGACATCGACGACGCGTTCGCCGTAGGTCGAGATATGGGCCGAGGCGATTTGCAGGCCGATGCCGGTCAGCGCGCCTGTGACGTCGCTTAGGAAACCCCGACGGTCGCGGCCGTTGACCTCGATCACCGTGTATTTGGCACTGACCGAATTGTCGATAAGCACGCGGGGTGGCACCTTGAAGACACGGGTGCGGCTGGGAATCGAGCGCTCGCGAATTTTTTTGAGTTCCTGTGACGGCTGCAACTTGCCCTTAAGGGCGTCGCTAATGCGTCCTTTAAGGCGCTTTAAGTTTTCAGCCCTGGCGAAGATGCCGCCCTCAGCATCCTGAATCCAGAAGGTGTCGAGCGCCATGCCGTTGGCCAGGGTCGAGATTCTGGCATCGACGATGGTCGCGTTGGTCAGCGACATGGCCGCGGCGATGCGGGCAAAGACACCCGGATGATCGTGGGTATAGATGACAACCTCGGTGACTTCGCGTTCCTGATCGATACGCTCCTCGATGGTGATATCGCGCCCTTTGGCATCGGCCCCGGCGATCATGGCGGCATGATGGGCGTGGGCCACTTCATCGTAACATAACCAGTAATCATCGTAGCCCTTGGCGATATGGGCTTCGATATCTTCGGGCCGCCAATCGGCGAGCTCGGCTACCAGCAAGTCCTTGGCCCGGGTGACCCGTTTCGAGCGCACCTCGGCGGTAGTACCCCCGGCCATGGTTTCCTGGGCGCTGTAATAAAGGTCACGCAGCAACTGCGCCTTCCAGCCGTTCCAGATGCCCGGACCAACGGCGCGGATATCGACCACGGTCAGAATCAAAAGCAGGCGCAGACGTTCCGGCGACTGCACAACTTCGACGAAATCGCTGATCGTCTTGGGATCGTCGACATCACGCTTGAAAGCGGTATTGCTCATGCTCAAGTGCTGCTCGACAAGCCAGGCAACGGTTTCACTTTCCCACTCGTTGAGGCCAAAGCGCGGGCACAGTTCGCGGGCGATGACGCCGCCAATTTCCGAATGGTCGCCGCCCCGACCCTTGGCAATATCGTGCAGCAAGACCGCCACATAAAGCACCCGGCGGGACTGCAGCTCGCGGATCACCGAGGCCGCCACCGGATGGTCGTCGGAAAGTTTACCGGCCTCGATGCGGGCAAGAATGCCGATGGCGCGGATGGTGTGCTCGTCGACCGTATAGACATGATACATGTCGTACTGCATCTGCGCCACGACCCGGCCGAATTCGGTGATAAAGCGTCCGAACACGCCGGCCTCGTTGAGCCGCCGCAGCGCCAGTTCGGGATTTTTCCGGGACGTCAGAATATCCATAAAGATGGCATTGGCTTGCGCGTCTCTACGCATGGTCTTGCCGATCAGGCGCAAAGATTGGGTGACCGTGCGCAGGGCGTTCGGGTGAATGTCGAGTTCCAGACGCTGGGCCTCGGCAAACAGGGTGAGAAGTTTGATCGGCTGCTCTTTAAACGCCGCCTCGCTTTCCAGGTTCAGGCGGTCGCCATCAATCTTGAAGCCGTCGACGTCGCGGCGCAGGAACGACATTCTGGGCAGGCGGAAGCGTTTCTTCTTATGCTCGGATTCAAGCACCGCGCAGATGATCCGGGTTAAGTCGCCGACGTCCTTGGCGATCAGGAAATAGTGCTTCATGAAGCGCTCGACGCCACGGGTTCCAGCATGATCTTTATAGGCCATGCGCTCGGCCAGTTCACTTTGGACATTGAAAGTCAGGCGCTCTTCGGGCCTGCCGCTGACGTAATGTAAGTGGCAACGCACGGTCCACAGGAAGTTCCGCACTTTGGCGAAGCGCTTGGCGTCGCGCCGCGTCAACACGCCACATTCGATCAACTCGTCAATGGCTTCGACCCGGTACAGGTACTTGGCGATCCAGAACAGAGTTTGCAAATCGCGCTGGCCACCTTTGCCTTCCTTGACGTTGGGTTCGAGAACGTAGCGGGTGTCGCCCATGCGCTCATGACGTTCGTCACGCTCGGACAGCTTGGCATCGACAAACGCAGGGCCGGATGAGGCCTCGATATCGGCGATGAATTTTTCCTTGAAACGCCCGTAAAGGGCCTCGTCCCCCCACAAGTAACGTGCCTCCAGAAGCGACGTGCGGATGGTCAGGTCTTCGTGTGAAAGCTTGACGGCCTCCTCGACGGAGCGGGTCGCGTGGCCGACTTTGAGGCCCAGGTCCCACAACATGTAGAGCATGTATTCGATGACCTGCTCGGTGCTCGGCGTGCGCTTGTAATTAAGCAGGAACATCAAATCAATATCGGAATACGGGGCCAGCTCGCCGCGTCCGTAGCCACCGGTGGCGACGATGGCGATCTGCTCGCCGGTGGTCGGATTGGCAACCGGATAAACATAGGTCACGGCGGTGTCGTAAAGCACCCGGATCAACTGATCGATCAGGAACGACTGGGCCCGCACCGTCTGGGAACCCCGGACCCGCTCGACCTCGAAGCGTCGCCTGATTTCCGCGTTACCGGTGGCCAGGGCCTCCTTAAAGACGGCCAGAACATCGCCACGATTACGGGTGCCGATACCCGACCAGGCGGCCATCTCCGAAAGCTTGGCGAACAAGGCCTTGCGGTCGATGATGTCGCGCTGCTTGGGTATTTTTATTTGTGATGTCGAGGCCATGGCTTAGCTCTTCAGCAACCCCTTCAGAATATACAGCGCCTCGAGCGCTTCCTTCGGGGTTAATTCATCGGGATGAATGTCGGCCAAGGCTTCGGCCAGCGGCGAGGGGCCACTGGATTTGCTCACCGGTGGCGGGCTCGCCTGAAACAATGGCAGGTCGTCGGCCAGCCTGGTCAATGCCGAAGATTGTTCGCCGGCTTCCAGATTTTCAAGAATTTCCTCGGCCCGGCCGATCACGGCGCCGGGCAGCCCGGCCAGGGCGGCGACGTGGATGCCGTATGACCTGTCCGCCGCGCCATGGCCGACGGCATGCAGGAAGACCACATCGCCCTGCCACTCCTTAATCTTCATGGTGTGGCAAGCGAGTTGATCGAGCCTGGCCGTCAGGGCCGTCAATTCGTGATAGTGGGTGGCGAACAAGGCCCGGCAACGGTTGACCTCGTGCAAGTTCTCGATCACCGCCCAGGCGATGGAAAGGCCATCGAAGGTGGCCGTGCCGCGACCAATTTCGTCGAGGATAACCAGCGCATGGGGACCGGCCTGATTGAGAATCGCCGCCGTTTCAACCATTTCAACCATGAACGTCGAGCGGCCACGAGCCAGATCGTCGGCGGCACCAACCCGCGAGAACAGGCGATCGACGGCGCCGATATGGGCGCTTTCCGCCGGTACGAATGAACCCATCTGGGCCATCACCGCGATCAGCGCATTCTGCCGCAAGAACGTACTTTTACCGGCCATGTTGGGGCCGGTCAAAAGCCACAAGCGGCCTTCGTCGTCGCCATCGCCACCGAGCTGGCAATCATTGGCGACGAAGGCCGCCTCGCCGCGCTGTTGCAGCGCCGCCTCGACGACCGGGTGGCGTCCGCCCTGGATATGAAAGTCCGTCGATCCGTCAACCAGGGGCCGGACGTAACGCCGCTTTTGCGCCAGATCGGCGAGGCCCGCGGCGACATCGAGACTGGCCAGGGAGGCGGCGCAAAGGGCGATATCTTCGACCCGCCCGGTGATCTCGCCAAGCAGGTCGTCAAACAGGGCCAGTTCAAGGGCCAAAGCCTGATCCGCGGCGCGACCGATTTTCTGTTCCAGTTCATTGAGCTCGACGGTCGAAAAACGCACTGCCGTGGCCATGGTCTGGCGATGAATGAACGGATCTTCCGCGCCGCATGGCACCTGGTCGCCATGCTTTGCCGAGACCTCGACAAAATAACCAAGCACGTTGTTGTGTTTGACTTTCAGGGTGGCGACGCCGGTATCGGCAACATAGCGGCTTTGCAGTCCGGCGATCAGGCGGCGGCTTTCGTCGCGCAGCAAACGGAATTGATCGAGTTCGGCGGCGTAGCCCGGGGCGATAAAACCGCCGTCGCGGGCGTAGAGCGGAAGTTCCGGCGACAACGCCCGGCCCAGGCGCTCGACCAGTTCGCCGTGTTGGCCAAGGCCGACAACGGCCTTGGCAATGCCTTCAGGGACCCCGGCCAGGGAGGGATCTTCTAGGGCTTTTCTTAAAGACGCCGCCAAATTCAGGCCGTCGCGAACGGCCCCCAGGTCGCGCGGGCCGCCGCGCCCCAGCGTCAACCTTGATAGGGCTCGGGCGATGTCGGGACAGCGCCGCAGAATACCGCGAACATCCTCACAGATGCGCTCACCATCGACAAAGAACTGCACCATATCGAGACGGGCGTCGATTTCCTTAGGGTCCCGCAGCGGCGCCGCCAGATGCGAAGCAAGCAGCCGGGCACCGGCACCGGTCAGGGTGGCATCGATGATACTGAGCAGTGAGCCTTTGCGCGCGCCGCCAAGGGTCATGGTCAGTTCCAGATTGCGCCGAGTCGCCGCGTCGATTTCCATGACCCGAGTCAGGGTCAGTTGCCTGAGGTGGGCAATGCGCGGCAGGCGGCCCTTCTGGGTCAGCTCGACATAGTCAACCAAAGCCGCGGCGGCGGCCAGTTCGGCCCGGTCGAAATCGCCGAAGGCTTCCAGTGTTCCCACCGCGTACAGGGTTTGCAGGCGTTTCTCGCCGTTGGCGCTGTCGAAGCGCGCCGATGGCAGGATTGACAACTGATCGCGCCAATCCGCCAAGGTTTCAAACAACGCGGGCTTTTCGATCAAGGCGTCTGAAACCAGCACTTCGCCGGGGTCGATGCGGGCCAGGGCGGCGGACAGATGTTCCGCGACCAAAGGCTGGCACCGGAATTCGCCGGTCGAAATTTCAATCCACGCCAAACCAAGCTGGCCACCGGCCTCCGCAATGGCCGCCAGATAATTGTGCTGGCGGGCGTTAAGCAGGGTTTCTTCGGTCAGGGTTCCCGGCGTCACCAGACGCTGAACGGCACGCTTGACGACGGACTTGGGGCCGCGTTTTTTTGCTTCGGCCGGGTTTTCAATCTGCTCGCAAACGGCAACCTTGAAGCCGCTGGTAATTAGTTTTTCGAGATAACTTTCATGGCTGTGGACCGGTACGCCGCACATGGGAATGTCTTCACCCATGTGCTTGCCGCGCTTGGTCAGGGTAATGTCCAGGGCCGCCGCAGCCTTGACCGCATCGTCAAAAAACAACTCGTAAAAATCGCCCATACGATAGAACAAAATATAGTCGGGATGGGCCGACTTGATTTCCATGAACTGCACCATCATCGGTGTCACGCCGTCCGTCTTGGCGGCCATGGAAGGGGCCCGGGTCGTGGCTTCCCCCTGAGCTGGCGGGTTATCGATTGAGTCGGTCGGGGACACTGGCATTATCCGGCAAAATAAAAAGATGGCGCACCCTATCACACCCGATTTGGCATCGGCTACTCGCGCGATGATGATTTTGCCTCTTTAGACTAGGATTCATCGCCGCCGTTAGGCACAATAGAAAACCACCCTGGGACATTTAAGGAAACCATCATCGTGAGTGAAACTCCCTCAGCCACAACCGCCCGCGAGGTCGTCGGCCTGTTTGCCGAACGCCCCTCTTTCGAAGCCGCCATCAAGGCCTTGATCGAGGCCGGGTTCGAGCGTTCGGACTTGAGTCTGCTGTCCTCCCACGAATCCCTGGAAGCCGCGGGTGCGCCTGGCAAGCCCTGGCAGGACGTGCT
>CBFDEA010000071.1:0-7406 GCA_965603695.1 uncultured Rhodospirillaceae bacterium
TGACAGGTTGGTATAAGTGAAACTGCCCTTCAAAATACCGAGCATCAAGCTTCCGAAATTCGGCAGGAAAAAGGCCGATGACGAAGATGATGACGAAGATGAATTCGACCCTTCTGATTTTGAAGGCGACGATAATGCTGCCTTGGGCGAGATACCGGATTCTCCTGCCAGCGAAGGCGATTCGCCCGTTCTCGAAGCCGAGCAAACGGAGTCCCCAGCCGAAGCGGAAGCCGAGGCCGAGGCCGAGGCCGAGGCCGGGGCCCCATCCGAGGCAGATGGACAAACCCCGGCTGATGTCACGGGGGGCTCGGATATTGACGAGGATCTTGAAGATATCGACTTCGGCGACGACGACGACGACGACGATGAGGGTGATGAGGAAGAAGGCGGCGGTAAGTCAAAACGCAAAAAGTTGCTCATCGGCGGCGGCGCTGCTGCTGCGGTGTTGTTGATTGGCGGTTTGTCGTGGTTTTTCCTGTCTGGCGACGGCGGCCATGAGCCGACCGCCAAAGAGGCAACCGGCATCCCCACGGTGACCATGGATATCGCCCCGAAGAAAAAAGCTTTCGCCGGTAATTCCTTGAACGCTATTGCCGCCGGGGCGAAGGGGCCGGGGGCTGGGGTTGTCGCCTCGGTGGTCTCTCCAATGGCATTCGCATCGGTGGCCCCGCCGAAGGTCAGCGATGGCCCGCTGAAGGAAGCCAATGATCCGTTATTAAGTGAACCCAGCCCGCAGGGGCCGTTGCCGATCACCAGCGAAGATGGCCGCATGGTCTGGAAGGAATACGCCAAGCCGTTCGCCAATCAGGATGCCCGGCCCCGGGTTGCCATCGTCATAAGCGGTCTTGGTTTAAGCGAGAGCGCGACCGAAGCGGCGATCCAATTATTGCCGGGAAATGTTACCCTGGCCTTCGATCCTTACGCCCCCGGCTTGCTTGATTGGGTCGCCAAGGCACGTCATGCCGGTCACGAAGCGCTGATTATGGTTCCCCTTGAGCCTGCGACTTTCCCATTAAGCGACCCTGGTCCGCAGGGCCTGATGACCACCAATGCGCCGGAAGAAAACCGCTTGCGCCTGGAGTATATCCTAAGCCGGGCAACCGGTTACGTCGGGGTGATGACGGTGATGGGTTCGAAATTCAATACCTCCGAAGAGCACTTAAGGACGTTCCTTGGTGAAATTAAAGGACGCGGTTTGATGTTCATTGAGGGGGCGCTGAATTCAAAATCCTTGGCCCCTAAAATAGCCACGGAAATTGGCCTGCCCCGCGCTCTGACCGATATTGTCGTCGATTCAATCCCGACCAAGGGGGCCATAGACGACCAGTTGGTAGAGCTGGAAAGTATTTTGAGCAAACAACCCGCCGCGGTCGTCATTGCCGAGGCGTACCCCGCATCGATTGAGCGTCTGGCCGCCTGGTGCGCCGCTCTCGAATCGAAGAATTTGGTGCTCGCTCCTTTGTCCACATTAGCCGATAAGCAGTTCCTGCAATGATTGTCCCGGCGAAGGAAAGCTTGCCCTACCGCCCGTGCGCCGGGGCCATGCTGGTCAACGCCCACGGCCTGGTGTTTGTCGCCAAGCGGATCGACACACCGGGCGACGCCTGGCAAATGCCGCAAGGAGGCATTGATGAGGGCGAAGACCCAAGCCGGGCGGTGCTGCGTGAAATGAAAGAAGAAACCGGCACCGACAAGGCGGAAATACTGGTCGAGAGTAAGCTCTGGCGGGATTACGATCTGCCTGATCAGTTGATCGGCGTGCTGTGGGGCGGCAAGTATCGCGGCCAGCGGCAGAAATGGTTCCTCCTGCGGTTTCTCGGCAACGATGGCGATATCGATCTTGCGGCCCACGGAGAACCGGAATTCAGTGCCTGGAAGTGGGCCGGGATCGATGAAATCGTCGACCTTATTGTCCCCTTTAAACGGGCGCTGTATGCGGATATTGTTAGCGAATTCCGCCCCTTTGTTGAATCCCTCAAAAACCAGAGTTGAAAATCCGATGATGTATCTGAAAGTCTTACTGGGCTTTGTCTTTCTTTTGGGCAGTGCCGATATCCTTGTTCGCGGCGCCGTCGGTCTGGCCCGCAGGCTGGATATCTCGCCGCTGGTCATCGGTATGACGATTATTGCTTTCGGCACCTCGGCCCCGGAACTGATGGTCAGCATGGATGCGGCGCTGGCTGGCTTGCCCGGGATGGCCCTTGGTAATGTCATTGGTTCAAATTTGGCCAATATGCTGCTGATCCTTGGTGCCGCAGCCTTGCTCATGCCGATTGCCGTAGAACCCTACGCCCTGAGGGGCGATGCGGTGACGCTGCTCGGCGGCAGTTTACTGTTTGGCTGGTTTTGCTGGAACGGCCCGATTGGTGCTCTGCAAGGCTCCGTGTTGCTGGTCTTGTTGGCGGTCTTTCTGTTTCGCGCCTACTGGCGGGATTCACATGATGGCGGTGTCCGTGCCGAAATTCATGTAGAGGAAGTCAAGGATTTTGAAGGGCTTAAGTCCCTGTGGGTGATATGGGGGGCGCTACTGGCCGGGCTGGCAGGGGTCGTTTTCGGGGCGGATTTACTGGTTGTCGGCGGCGTTGAACTGGCCAGAACCTATGGCGTCGCCGAAGAAGTCATCGGCCTTACGGTGTTGGCCTTCGGGACATCCCTGCCCGAACTGGCGGCTTCCGTCGTTGCCGCCCTGCGCGGCCATACGGAAGTGGCTCTTGGCAATGTGGTCGGCTCCAATCTTTTCAATGTTTTGGCGGTCGTCGGCACGGTGGCGTTGGTGAGCCCGCTTGAGGCTCCCGCACAAGTCCTTAATTTCGATTTGTGGGTGATGCTCGGGACGACCGTCCTGCTGATGCCTTTCCTGATGGGGGGCTGGCGCATTAACCGACCGACCGCCGCGGCCTTTTTGATTGCCTACGGCGGCTATATCTTTATCCAGGCCTATGGTGTCTCTTCCGTGATGGAGATTCTGGGTTGAAACGCGCTCGGCTATCGCGCACAGTCTGCTGATGGATACTGTTCTGATTACCGGTGCCGCCAAGCGTATTGGCAAGGCCCTGGCCCTTGGCATGGGCAGCGATGGCTGGCGAGTCGTTCTGCATTACCGCTCCTCCGACGATGACGCAGAAAGCGTCGCCCAGATGATACGCGATCAGGGTGGCGAGGCTTTTACCGTGCAGGCCGACCTCAGCGACGAGAAACAGGTTGAGAGTTTGATCGCCAGGAGCGTCGAGCAAGCGGGCCCTCTGTCGTGTTTGATTAACAATGCCTCGATTTTTGAAGAGGACTCGGTAGAAACCGCAAGCCGCCAGTCATGGGACGACCACATGCAGGTCAATCTGCGCACGCCGTTTGTTCTGATCCAAGCCTTTCGCGAGCAACTTCCAGAGGGCCTGGAAGGCAATGTGGTCAATATTATTGATCAGCGGGTATGGAATTTAACCCCGCATTTCCTCACATATACCTTAAGCAAGGCCGGTTTGTGGACGTTGACCCAGACCCTTGCCCTGGCCCTGGCACCTAATATTCGCGTCAATGCCATTGGTCCGGGGCCGGTGTTGCCCAGCGCCAGACAAACAGAAGAGGCGTTTATCGAACAGTGGTCGTCGCTTCCAATGCGGCGAAACGTCACGCTAGAAGAAATAGTCGATGCCGTCAGGTTTATACTTGACGCGCCATCGATGAGCGGGCAAATGATCGCTCTCGATGGCGGCCAGCATTTAGGTTGGTGCCAAGAACCCGCGGGGGGCGGGCCAAGGGAATAACTTAAGGGGACGAACAACATGACAGGCCGACCGATGGAACTTGTACAGCCGCGTAATATTGCCGATGCTCGCGCCGCCATCCGCCATGTTTTTGTGCGCGACCTGGTTCTTGAATGTTCGATCGGGGTTCATCAATTCGAACGCGAAGCCACCCAAAGGGTCCGCATCAACCTCGATCTGGCAGTTCGTGAAGCTGACATAAGCGGCCAGTTGGATGATGATCTGGCCAATGTGGTTTGTTACGAGGAGCTGACCAAAGGCGTACGGGCAATTGTCGCCAGGGATCATGTCAATCTTGTCGAAACTTTGGCAGAGGACGTCGCCACCATGTGCCTGAGCGATATGCGGGTCCGTTCGGCCCGGATCCGTGTCGAGAAGCTCGACATCCTTGAAGATGCGCTCAGCGTCGGCGTCGAGATCGAGAGATTCAATCCAGAGGGGTGATTTAGGATTGCTTTATGAGCATCCCACGGCTTCCCTATGGCCTGTCAAAGAACCTACGAAAATCCCTGCAACCCATTGCAATAAATAGATTCATCGAATTGAAGTGCGGCGAGTTGTGCACAGGGTTCTGTTTGCAGTCATATCGATAGCAAAATATTCCTTGAAAAACCGCCTTTTCATCCATTTTCCCCTTGATTTAATATTTTATCTTTAAAAACAATGAGTTATGAAATTGCTCAATTATTAGGCATTCTCGAAGATGATATACGCTGTGTGGCAGTTTTGCTTTTGAAGGGGTGTTTTCAACAGTCTTATCCACAAGAGTCGTGGATATTTATGATCTAACCATAAAGAAAAGCTGATCGCAGTGGACGGAGCATGCGTTGACGTGCGGCTCGCTTTCGTTCAAATACCACTGATGGTGAAAAAATACCCTCAGAAGGATAACGTTGGCAAATCTGCCAGGCAGGCCGAGTCCCGTCCTGCCGGTGTCACGGTTATTGAGTCTCATCTGCGGACACTGGACGCCGCGCCCGGCGTCTACCGGATGATCAATGCCGCCGGTGACGTTCTTTACGTCGGCAAGGCGAAGAACCTGAACAAACGAGTCGCCAGTTACACTAACCTGACACGCCAGCCGAATCGCTTGCGGCGGATGATTTCCGAGACCGCTTCAATGGAGTTCGTGACCACCCATACCGAGGCCGAGGCCCTGTTGCTGGAAGCCAACCTGATCAAACGCTACAAGCCGCGCTACAACATCCTGCTGCGCGACGATAAATCGTTCCCGAAAATTATTCTCACCGGCGGTCATCCTTTTGCCCAGGTGATGAAGCACCGCGGCGTCGAAAATAAAGAGGGCGATTATTTTGGCCCCTTCGCCTCTGTCTGGGCGGTCAACGAGACGTTGACCATCCTGCAGCGGGCGTTCTTCCTTAGGACCTGCTCGGACAGCGTCTTCACGAACCGCACACGGCCCTGCTTGCTGTATCAAATCAAGCGCTGTTCGGCCCCTTGCGTCGAGCGCATCGATGCCGCTGGATATGCTGAACTTGTGGCCCAGGCGCGGGCCTTCCTGACCGGGGAAAGTCAAAAAATCCAGCGCGGTCTGGCGTTGCGCATGCAAAAGGCCAGCGACGAACAGGATTATGAGGCGGCGGCAGGCTTTCGCGACCGCATCCGCGCCTTAACCCGCGTCCAGGCCCATCAGGGGATCAACCTTGCGGATATAAAAGAGGCCGACGTCATCGCCGCCCATCAGGCCGGCGGTCATACCTGTATCGAAGTCTTCTTCTTTCGTGGCGGTCGCAACTTCGGCAATCGTGCTTATTACCCGTCCCACGCCCGCGACGAAGACGCGCCACAAGTGCTTGAGGCCTTTATCGGCCAGTTCTATGACAACAAAGAACCGCCGCGCCAGTTGCTGCTGTCCCATCATCTGCCCAACCAATCGCTGATCGCCGACGCCTTGGCCGTCAAGTCGGGACGCAAGATCGCGGTCGTCTGTCCGCAGCGCGGTGACAAGCTGGGTCTCGTCGAACACGCCCTGAGCAATGCCCGCGAGGCCCTCGGCAGGCGGTTGTCGGAAAGCGCCTCGCAACGCCGTCTGCTTGAGGGGCTGGCCGAGGCGCTCGATCTGGAGGCCGTCCCGGAACGCATCGAAGTCTACGATAACAGCCATATCTCGGGAACCAAGGCGATCGGTGCCATGATCGTCGCCGGTCCCGAGGGGATGATGAAAAACGCCTACCGCAAGTTCACCATCAAGAATCCCGACACCACACCGGGCGATGATTACGCAATGATGCGGGAAGTCCTGACCCGGCGTTTCTCGCGTGCCCTCAAGGAAGACCCGGAGCGGGCGCGCGGCGGCTGGCCCGATCTGGTGTTGATAGACGGCGGAGCCGGACAGCTGAGCGTCACCCTGGAGGTCCTCAAAGAGCTTGATATCGACGATGTCATCGTTGCCGGTATTGCCAAAGGAGTCGAGCGCAATGCCGGGCGCGAACGTATTTTCCTGCCCGGCCGCGCACCGATCAGCCTGGCCCCGCGTGATCCGGTGCTGTACTTCCTGCAACGGCTGCGCGACGAGGCCCATCGCTTCGCCATCGGCTTTCATCGTCAAAAAAGAGGCAAGGCGGTGACCAAGTCGAGCCTCGATGGGGTTCCCGGCATCGGCCCGAAGCGAAAAAAGGCGCTGCTCCATCACTTCGGCTCGGCACCATCGGTCGAAGCTGCCGGGTTGGCCGATCTGGAAGCCGTCGAAGGGGTTAGTGGGGCGATGGCCAAGAAAATCTATGACTGGTTTCACACAGAGGGATAAACTCGGTATAAACAGGCTATCATGACTGAAAATAAATTCTGGAAAACGCGCATGCGGGTAAATCTGCCGAATATTCTGACCATATCACGGATTGGCTCCATTCCGGTGATCGTCGGCCTGATGTTTCTGCCCTCGCCACTGGGAAACTGGTTGCCTTTCGGCGTCTATACCTATGCCTGTCTGACTGATTTTTTCGATGGCTACCTGGCCCGCGCCTGGCAGCAGCAATCGGCAATGGGCCAGTTCCTCGATCCCATTGCCGACAAGTTGCTGGTTTCCGCCGTGTTGCTGATGCTGGTCGCCAGCGACGCGATTGTCGGGATTACGGTGATCCCGGCTGTGGTCATCCTGTTCAGGGAGATTCTGGTTTCGGGTTTGCGCGAATTTTTGGCCGAGGTTCAGGTCAAGGTTCCGGTGACGGTTCTGGCGAAATGGAAGACGACGATCCAGATGCTGGCCCTGGGGTTCTTGCTGGTCGGTGCCGCCGGCCCGGATTTCGGCCCGGTCACGACCATGGAAATCGGTATCGTCGGCCTGTGGGTCGCTGCCGCCCTGACTGTCGGCACCGGCTACGATTACCTGAAGGCCGGGTTGATGCATATTACCGAACCCGATGATCAAGATGATTAAGATGAAGGTATTTGGCATCACCGGTTGGAGCGGCAGCGGCAAGACCACCCTGATGGTTAAATTGTTGCCCGAACTGATCGACCGTGGCTTCACAGTTTCGACCATGAAACACACCCATCACCGCTTCGATCTGGACCGCAAGGGCAAGGATTCTTACGAACATCGTCAGGCCGGGGCTAGCGAGGTTCTGGTTTCCTCGTCCAATCGCTGGGCCTTGATGCACGAACTGCGCGGCGCACCTGAACCCG
>CBFDEA010000072.1:0-7373 GCA_965603695.1 uncultured Rhodospirillaceae bacterium
TGGCAGAAAAAATTGACGATGAGACCGGGGACTCGACGACCTTCACCTTACTCAGCAAGGAAGACCGCCGCTCCAGAAAACCCGCAACTTTCAGCGGCACTGAAAAACGTAAAGTTTCGGAGCGTCGAAAAAGCACCAACAGACGGACCAAAGAGCGCCGTAAGAAAAAGAAGAAAAAGCCCGGCAACTTTGTCGATTTCCTGGTAAAAATGTGTCTGGCCATCTGGGCAATTCTGGCCACCGCCGCCTTCCTGATCTGCTACACGGCAGGCAACTAATACCCTCAAAGGGAAATGTTGCTGTGCAGTTCCTCGATCAGACGATCATAGTGGGTGACGTGGACCTGACGGCCTGAAGAGCGCGCCAGACCGTCCGCCTTTAAATCATGAAAAGCCCGCGAAACGCTTTCGGGCCTGGCCCCGATCATCGAGGCCATGTCTTGCCTGGTCAGTGGCAATTCAAGCACCAGCGTGCCATCGGCGGAAATACTACCGCATTTATCGCGTAACAAAATCAACAGGTGGACCAGACGAACGCGGACGCTTAAAGCCGCAACCTCGAAAAAACGAGATTCCACTTCACCAAGCGCCTTGGCCGTTCGTTCAAGAAAGCGCAGGCCCAGTTGGTGATTTGTTGAAATCAATTGCCATGTGGTCTTGGCATCGACGAAACAGACCCGGGAATCCTTCGTCACTTCGGCGCTGGCCCGGTGGTTTTCTTTTGCCAGCAGCGGCCGGTAGCCAAGGCTATCGCCGGGATAACCCAAGCGGATGACAGCCGTGCGGCCTTCGCTGTCAATTTTGCGAACGGCGATCATGCCGCTTTCAACGATATAAAGTCCCTTACAGGGATCGTCCTGCATAAAGATGGTTTCGCCAGCCTTGTATGAACGGCAGACGACAGCCGCATTAAAAAGCGCGACTTCCTCGCCATTCAAGGTGCGCCATTCGGACTCCTTATCCACCTTGCATTTGAGAACAGCGGAGCTGCCTGCGTTCTTTTCACCAACTTCTTTCGGCATCAACGAAAATTCCTTGTGCTCGCCCCAAGACGAAAATGAATGGAAAAATCCCCCCGACAGAAAGCTACCCTAGCACAAAGCACGCATTCAACCCAACGCACTTACGCAGGAAAATGAAACACGACCATCCAAAGAGGTGAACTTATTTCCATTGGTCGGCAGGATTGATAATATCTGTTGCATTCGCCGCTTGTCGGCATGAAGCTTAAGGCAAGCCATCATCTTACCGCTATTCTCATTTATTTGGACGCACAACATCTGGAGACCTAATCGTGGCTCATACGCGCATCCGGCGTTTCAATACCGCCGACAGTTATCCTGAGCAAAAACTCGATAACGACCTTTGCCAGGCCGTCGTGACCGAGGGAGGAAAAACCGTTTATTTGCGGGGGCAATGCCCGCAAAGCCTGGATGATGGAACCAACATCGACAGCCATGATCCGACCGAGCAGACCCACAAGGTTATGCAGAATATCAAGCAATTGATTGAAGAATGTGGCGGGTCCATGGAGCATTTGGTGAATTCAACCGTGTAACATTTGTAGAAATGATTTGGTGAAAGTCGTCGTCTATATCACCGATGTCCGCCACCGCGAGGCCGTTTACCGGACGATGGGGCCCTACATCAAGGGGGTGCATCCCGTTTCGACGGGACTGGTCGTCAGCGCCCTCGCCCGTCCCGAGTGGCTGGTGGAAATTGATGCCACCGCCGTTATTCCCGACGCATAGGAAACCTTCATGACTTTTTCCCTTGTCGCCCGATGCCCAGATTCCGGCATGTTCGGTATTGCCATTGCCTCCTCCTCGCCTGCCGTGGCGGCCAGGTGCAGCTATGCCCGCGCAGGCGTCGGGGCGGTGGCTTCGCAGAATGTCACCGATCCCACATTAGGCCCGAAGACTCTTGATCTGATGGCCCAGGGCAATGGTGCCGGGGAAGCGGTTGCACAAGTGATCGCATCGGCCCGGTTTACCGAGTACCGGCAGCTTCTGGCGGTTGACGGCAGCGGCCGCACCGCCATTCATTCGGGCAACAATTCGCTTGGAATTTGGACCCAGGCCCAGGCCGACAACGTCGCCTCCGGTGGCAACATGCTGGCAAGCGAGGGCGTCCCCCAGGCAATCGTCGATGGCTTCTTATCGAGCAGCGGCCACCTGGGGGACCGGCTGCTCAGCGCCATGTTCGCCGGTCTGCGGGCCGGCGGCGAAGCGGGTCCTGTCCATTCCGCCGGCATGAAACTGGTCAACAGGGTCAGTTGGCCCGTGGCCGACCTGCGCTGTGACTGGAGCGAGGACTGCCCCATCGAAAATATCGCAACGGTCTGGGAGATTTATAAACCGCAGTTGAAGGCGTATATTCAGCGGGCGCTCGACCCGCGCGAGGCACCATCCTACGGGGTCCCCGGTGATGATTAAAGCGACCCGGAGCGAAGAGATCCTTGAGCGTTTGATTGCTTTCAAAAGCGTCAGCTCCGACAGCAATCTCGAACTGATTGCCTATGTCGAAGCTCTGCTTTCCAGGGCCGGATTTCAAGTCCATCGCATTGCCGATGCGACGGGGGAAAAGGCTGGAATATTTGCGCGCCTTGGCCCCGAAGTGCCGGGTGTCCTGTTGTCCGGTCACACTGTCGTTGTCCCGGCCGAAGGGCAGATTTGGACCCGTGACCCCTTTATCCTAACGCCGGAGGGCGACCGCCTTTATGGGCGCGGCACCACGGACATGAAGGGATTTATCGCCAGTGCCTTAAGTCTAGCGGAGCGGGCCGCAGCCGTTCCTTTGCAGCGACCGCTATTGTTGGCTTTCTCTTACGAAGAAGAAATCGGCTGCGTCGGAATACGCCACATGATTGGCGCCATGGAAGAACGCATCGGCCGAGCGGATTTTTGCATCGTCGGCGAGCCGACGCAAATGCAGGTCGCTATTGGCCATAAGGGGAAAGGCGCGCTTCGGGCAATCTGCAGCGGCCAGAGCGGTCATTCCGCCCTGGCCCCGAAACTTACAAACGCACTACATCTAGCGATCGATTTTGTTCAGGAATTGCGGGCGCTTCAGGCATGGTTCGCCGACAACGGCAGCAAGGACCCGGCTTACGAAATCCCCTATACGACCCTCCATGTGGGCAAGGTTAACGGTGGCCGGGCGCTCAACATTGTTGCCGAAGAGGCCTGCGTGGAATTCGAATACCGGCATGTCGCCGCCGATGATCCCGAGGACATCATGGAACAAATTCTTAAAGCCGCCGAGGCCGTGGCCAGCCGTTACCGGGAAAATTTCGCCGAGGCCTCCATTTCGGTGGAACGCTACAACGCCTATCCGGGCCTTGAGGTGGCGGCGGACAGCGATATCGTCACCGTGGTGCAAAACCTGGCCCGGACAAACGGTGTTTGCAAAGTCTCCTTCGGCACCGAAAGCGGTTTTTTCGATGGCTTAGGCATCCCAACCGTGGTCTGCGGCCCCGGCTCGATGACGGGCCAGGGGCATATGCCGGACGAATACATTAGCACCGGCCAGCTTAAGGCCTGCGACGCCATGATGGACCGGCTCCTGCAATACTTACGCTCTGAATGACTGCAAGCATGACCCTTTAAGTGGAGGGGCGGTAGGCCTGATAATTGCGTTGCTTGTCGATATGGTCGGCCAGAAATTTGGCATCATGCCAGACCCCATAAATAAAGGAGGACCCCCGGCGCGATAGCCAGGGCAGGCCCAGGAAATAGATTCCGGGCTCCGCCGATACGCCGCGCTGGTGTTCCGGTTTACCTTCGCCGTCGAACACATCCACCTGCAACCAACTGAAGTCGAAAGCATAGCCGGTCGCCCAAACAATTGAGGTAATGCCGGCCTCCGCCAGACTGATCTCAAGGGTGGGATCGCTGACGCAGGTCGGGATAGGCCCCATATTGCGGGCCTCGGGCTCCGCCGGAAAATCGAGCCCATAGCGGCTAATATAGGCGTCAGCCGCATCGAGCACCGATAAATAATCCGCGTCCCCTCGGGCAATATTATCGGCCAGATCAGGCGCGAATTTCAGGACACCGTCCTCATAAGATTGCGTCATTCCCAGAAGCGTCATGCCCCTTGCCGCAAGGTCTCGGAAGTCGATTGTAAAACCGCCATAGGCCCCGCTTACCGCGATCGTGATATGTTCCTTGCCGGGTTCGACCTTTTCGGCGTCCCACAAACCGAGCACGCCAAGCCACCAGCAATAGTCCCGCCCCCGGTAGCTGCGCGGCGGACGGTTATGGGCACCGACCGAAAGGTAAACAGGCCTGCCGGCGCGCAATAATTCATCGGCGATCTGGACCCCGGAAGACCCCGCCCCGATCACCAACACAGGCCCCTCCGGCAACTGCTCAGGATTGCGGTAGGCATTGGAATGAATCTGCATGATCCCGTCTTTTTCGGGAACAAGGGCGGGATGAATGGGACGCTGGAAAGGTCCAGTGGCGGCAACCACGTTCAAGGCTTCGATCACCCCTTCCGACGTTTCGACACGAAACCCGGGACGCCCGACATGCGCTTGCACGTTCTTAACTTCGACGCCACAGCGGATGGGGGCGGCGATTTTTTGCGCGTAACCGACAAAATAGTCTGCCACCGCTTCCTTTGGCACAAAGGCATTGGGATCAAAGTCGGAAAACTCCATATCGGGAAATCGATCATGCCAGGCGGGGCCGTTTGCAGCCAACGAGTCCCATCGTTCCGAGCGCCAACGCTCAGCAATGCGCGCCCGCTCTAGGACCAGGTGCGGGATGCCGCAGTTGCTCAAGTGCGCGCTCATGGCCAAGCCGGCCTGGCCGCCGCCAACAACGAGTGTCTCTATTTTTTCCACAGACATTTCCGGCTCCCAATCCTGGCATCGCAAAAATTTCAACGAGTCCAGATGGCAACATAAAGTATCCGCCGGACTGTTGAAACTATGATTAGCGTCAAGCATTGGGATCGGCGATTGGTCGGCCAAAACGTCCCCGGAATCGACGCAGGCCCACCGCCGATCAACATCGGGCGCAGGAAACCATTCGGGTTTATGACCTGAATGGAACTTTTGATGGTGCCGCAATGGCGTTAAGTCGTTGAAAGTATTGGCGTCCCCAACGGGATTCGAACCCGTGTTGCCGGCGTGAAAGGCCAGTGTCCTAGGCCTCTAGACGATGGGGACCCTAGGTAAGAGCGCACGTAGTATAGCTAGGGGGAAATAAAATCAAGCCTTTCGGGCGCGATTTTACAAACTATTTTCCGGCCCCCCTGGGCCCAGCATGGGGCACAGCCGTGAAACTCCTGGATTCCTACCCGTTTGTGTGTTGGCTTAACGTCCCGCTGGCCATACTATCCCACCCTAACAGGCCGCTATTGTTTTTCTGTCGCGGCCATAAACTCTTAGCCAAAGGGAAGCACTTCATGTTGCAGGGAAAAGTTCTGGTCGCCCAGGGTGGCGGACCGACCGCCGTCATCAATCAATCGCTCGTCGGCGCCGTTTTGGAAGCGCGCAAGTTTGCCGGGGTCCAACACGTTTACGGTTCGCTGCACGGCATATCGGGCATCGTCAACGAGAACTTCCTCGACCTGACCCAGGAAACCACCGCCAATCTGGAACTGGTGGCGGGAACCCCCTGCTCGGCCCTCGGCTCGACCCGCGACAAACCGAATCCGAAATACTGCCGGGAAATCTTCAAGGTCCTGAAGGCCCACGAAATCGGCACATTTTTCTACATCGGCGGCAATGATTCCTCCGACGCCCTGAAAATTCTTTCGGAAATGGCGCTCAAGGACAACTACAACCTGCGCTGCATCCATATCCCCAAGACCATCGACAACGACCTGCCGGTCAACGACCACACGCCGGGCTTCCCGTCCGCCGCCCGTTTCGTCGCCAGCGCCTTCGCCGGGGTCAATCAGGACAACATGGCCCTGCAAGGCGTCTATGTCGGCGTCGTCATGGGTCGCCACGCCGGTTTCCTGACCGCCGCCGCCGCCGGTGCGCACACCTTCAAGGACGACGGCCCACACCTGATTTATCTACCCGAGCGGTCCTTCGACATGAAGAAGTTCGTCAGCGACGTCAAGACCACCTACGACCGGCTGGGCCGCTGCGTGATCGCCGTCTCCGAAGGCATCCACGATAAAAAAGGCACGCCGATCATCACCAAGCTTTCCAAGACCGTCGAGAAAGACGCCCACGGCAACGTCCAGCTTTCGGGCACCGGCGCCCTGGCCGACCTGCTGACCGACGCGATCAAGGCGAAGACCGGCATTTCCCGCGTCCGCGGCGACACCTTCGGTTACCTGCAACGTTCGTTCCTCGGCTGCGTATCGGATGTCGATCAGCGCGAAGCCCGTGAAGTCGGCGAGAAAGCGGCCCAGTTCGCCAACTTCTCCGACCGCCCCAGCGGCACGGTAACCATCCATAGGGTCGGCGACTATCAGGTCGAATACCGCCTGAGCAAAATCGAGGCCGTCGCGGGCTTAACCAAAGTCATGGCCGACGGCTTCATCAACAAGGAAGCCAACGGCGTCACCCCAAAATTCATGGAATACCTGAAACCGCTGCTGGGTTCAGGCATGATGCCCGTCGGCAGGCTCGATCCGGCCAACCGGGTGAAGAAGATTCTTAATAAGTAAACTCACCAAACCGCCGCCGCGTCGTCGACGAGGATTTGTGCGCTTGATCTTCCTTGCCAAGTGTTGATGCGGATTTTTCCGGCGATGTGGAAAGGTGCGCCGCCGTGGTGGATCAGGGCTTGGCCCATGTCGGTGTCGACGGCGCGGAAGGCGATGCCGCTTAAGCGCTTGCCGGTCTCGTCGGTTAAGGAAAGCCGCAGATGGCTTTGATCGCGACCGACCGGGTCGGCGAAGGCGATGCGGGCGTTGGTGATGACGAAACGCGGTTCCGCGTTGCCCGAGCCAAACGGCCCGACTTTCGCCAATGTCTCAACCAGCGCCAGATTGGCGCCGGAGACTTTCAGCGCCCCATCCATGGCCAGGCCCGGCACGGCGGGCCGCTCGGCCATGACAGCGGCCAGGCGTTCGTCTAAAAAATCTTTCAGGTCTTGCAGGCGATCAGCCTTAACGCTGAGGCCCGCCGCCATGGCATGGCCACCGCCTTTCTCGATGATCCCGGCCTGACGGGCGGCGATCACGGCGCTGCCCAGGTCGACGCCGGAAACCGAGCGCCCCGAACCGGTGCCGACCCCCTCGTTCAGGGCGATCACCAGCGACGGCCTGTCGAAGCGTTCCTTCAGGCGGCTGGCGACGATGCCGACGACCCCCGGATGCCAGCCCTCGCCAGCGACGATAACAATCGAGGCGGCCTCCGCCGTGGCTTCATCAATTTGCGCGTTGGCCTCGCTTAGGACC
>CBFDEA010000073.1:0-7303 GCA_965603695.1 uncultured Rhodospirillaceae bacterium
TCTGCAACCTGTCCGACACGCCCATGTACCTGAACTTCGGGGCGGACGCCGTGATCATCCATCCGGCACCCGGCGCATTCTCGCTCGCCGCCGCCCGCATGGGCTGGTCAATCCCCGACATCGAAACCCTGACCATTCATGGTCGTCCGCTTGAAACCCTGAACCGCTACGTTACCCCCGGTGCCCGTCTGTTGGTGTTGACGCAAGACGGCGACAGCCCGGCAGAGGCTGCCCGTCTGCTTGACCAGAAGGGCTACGGGGAAAGCCTGATCACGGTTCTTGAACACCTTGGCGGGACCAACGAGAACAGGCTAGACGGCACGGCGGCAAGCTGGGATTTCGGCCGCGCCGCCGATCTCAACACCCTGGCCATCGACTGCATTGCCGGGCCGGACGCAATCGCCTTGTCCCGCGCACCGGGCCTGCCCGACACGGCTTTCGAACATGATGGTCAACTCACCAAGTGCGAAGTGCGCGCCGCCACACTGGCGCAGCTGCAACCACTGGCGGGGCAGGTGTTGTGGGATATCGGTGCCGGATCGGGCTCCATTTCCATCGAATGGCTCAGGCTCGGCGGCCATCGCAGGGCTATTGCCATTGAAAAAAATACCGCCCGCGTCGCCGCCATCACCCGCAACGCGGCAAATCTCGGCACCCCCGATCTGATTGTCGTTGAGGGCGATTTCCATGCGGTCAGGAGCGACCTGCAATATCAACCGGATGCCATCTTCGTTGGCGGCGGCGCGTCGGATTTAAAGCTTTTGCAAGCGGCCTGGGCGGCGCTTAAACCCGGCGGGCGGCTGGTCGTCAATGCGGTCAGTATCGAAGCCGAACAGACACTTTTGACATTCAGATCGGAATTTGGCGGTGATTTAAGCCGCATTTCCGTCGAGCGCGCCGGGCCGATTGGAAGCTTAAGTGCGTTCAGGCCGCTGATGACGGTAACCCAATTCAGTCATCGGAAAGCAATATGACCGGCGTGCTTTACGGCCTCGGCCTCGGCCCCGGTGATCCTGACCTTGTGACCATCAAGGCGGCGGCGGTGCTGGCTGCGGTTCAGGTCATCGCCTTCGTCAGCCCGTTAAGGGACGGCGTTGCCGCAGCGTCTTTTTCACGTGCCATCGCCGCCCCGCATTTGACCGGCGAGAAAATCGAAATCTCTATCCCCATCGCCATGCTCGATGATCCCGAACCGGGCCAGCGGGCCTACGATCAGGCAGCGCTTGAAATTGCCGAACATTTGCAGGCGGGCCGGGATGTCGCTGTTTTGTGCGAGGGTGACCCGCTGCTCTTCGGCTCTTTCATGTATGTCCTGGAGCGCCTGAAGGGCAGCGCCGAAATTATCACGGTGCCGGGTGTCAGCGCCCTTGGCGCGGCGGCGGCTGCGGCCAACTTGCCGCTGGTTTCGCGCCAACAAAGCCTGGCCCTGGTTCCCGGGACACTGCCGGAAGCAGAAATAAAATCCCGCATTGAGGCGGCGGACGCGGTGGCGGTGTACAAGGTTGGACGCAACATGGCCAAGGTGCGGCGGGTGCTTGGACAGCTTGGACTTCTTGACGGGGCATTCTATATAGAGCGCGCGTCACTGCCCGAAGCCAGGGTTATGGCCCTGGCCGATGCCCCCGACGATGCCCCCTATTTTTCAATCATTCTGACAACTGCGACGGAAGCTTAAATTTATGACGGTGATACTGGTGCTCGATCAGGGCGCGCTTGAACTGGCGAAGACACTTAAACAAAGCATGGACGGGGTCCGCATCGACGGCCTTGCCCACCGTGTCGAAGGGGCCGATGAAGTCTTCACAGAGACCGCGGCCCACTTGCGCCGCCTGTTCCAGTCGGGCGAGGCGATCATCGGCATTTGCGCGACCGGTATTCTGGTTCGCGCCCTGGCCCCTGTCCTGATCGACAAGCAAGACGAACCGCCCGTGCTGGCGCTGGCCGGTGATGGCGTGGTCGTCGTGCCGTTGCTCGGTGGCCATAACGGCGGCAATCGTTTGGCCGCCGAAGTTGCGAAAGTCACCGGTGCCATCAACGCCGTGACGACGGCGGGCGATGTGCGCTTAGGTGTCGCCCTAGACGACCCGCCGAAGGGTTGGGTTGTCGCCAACCGGGCCGCGGCCAAGGACCTTGCCGCCCGCTTGCTGGCGGCGCGCTCGGTGCGGTTGGATGTGCAATGCGGCGATGCGCGCTGGTTGACGCAATCCGGGGTGTCATTCGACGAGCAGGCCAGCGGCCCGGCTATTGTGGTCACCGCCGAGCAGGTCGCGAAGCCCGCCGACAATTTGATTCTGCACCCGCCGGTTCTGGCCCTCGGCCTTGGTTGCGAGCGCGATTGCGACCCGGCGGAATTGCAGACTCTGGTCGAGCAAACTTTGGCTGAGGCCGGGCTGTCGGCAAAGTCCGTGGCCTGCGTCGTCTCGCTCGATTTGAAAATCGACGAACCGGCGGTGCATGCCGTCGCCGCCGCTCTCGACGTCCCGGCAAGATTTTTTAGTGCCGCAGAGCTCATGGCCGAGACACCTCGTCTCGCCAATCCGTCCGATGTTGTCTTCAATGAAGTCGGCTGTTACGGCGTCAGCGAAGGCGCGGCATTGGTCGCCGCAGGGACAGACGGTTCGTTGCGTGTGGAGAAGAAGCGTTCGAAGCGGGCGACCTGCGCCATCGCTTATAATGCGGGCGGCATCGACGGCGCGGCGCTCGGCAGGAAACGTGGCCGCCTGAGCATTATCGGCATCGGCCCCGGCTCAGACTATTGGCGCACGCCCGAGGCATCGGCTCAGTTGGCGGCGGCAAGCGATGTCGTCGGCTACGGATTGTATCTCGATCTGGTGGCCGATCTGATCGCCGGGAAAGAACGTCATGTTTCCGAACTGGCCCAGGAAGAAGACCGGGTCCGTCGGGCCCTCGATCTGGCTGGCGAAGGCCGCAACGTCGCCCTGGTCTGTTCCGGCGACGCCGGTATTTATGCCCTGGCGACGCTGGCGTTCGAGCTTATGGACCGGGAAGACCGGGCCGACTGGAACGCCACGGAAGTGTCGGTGACGCCGGGGGTATCGGCTTTGCAGGCGGCGGCGGCCCGTATCGGCGCGCCCATCGGCCATGATTTTTGCACCATCTCCCTATCCGACCTGTTGACGCCCTTTAGCGAGATTGAGCGCCGTCTGCACGCCGCCGCCGATGGTGACTTCGTCGTCGCCTTTTACAACCCGGTGTCCAAACGCAGGCGCACGCAATTGGCCCGGGCTCAGGAAATTCTCGTTGCAAAACGCGGCCCCGACGCACCGGTTGTGCTGGCCCGCAACCTAGGCCGAGAAGGCGAAGCCATCGATGTCATCAGGCTCGGCGATTTGACCCCGGACCACGCCGACATGTTGACCATGGTGCTGGTCGGCAATTCCCAATCGCGACTGATCGAACGCGGTGGCCGCCAGTGGGTCTACACACCACGCGGCTACGCCGCTAAAATGGTTTAAGAAATTTAAGGAGATTTGCCATGAAAATGATTATCACCCTGCTGGTTTTTCTTTTTTCCGCGCTTCCCGCCACGGCGCAAACGGCCAGTGGTCAAATTCCCGATACGGTGTTCGGCGAAGAAGAAAAGAAAATCATTACCGACTATCTGAAAAACAAACTTGGCCTGCCTGAGACGGCGAAAAAAGCAACATCAGAAGAAGATGATGAAGACGAGGCCAGGGCAAAAGGAAAAAACAAAGGCAAGAATAAAGGCAAGAATAAAGGCAAGAACAAGAAAATGCCTCCGGGCCTCGCCAAGCGCAATGAGTTGCCGCCGGGGCTTGCCAAGCGTCACACCTTACCACCCGGATTGCAGGTCAGGGAATTACCCGAAGAGTTGGCCGATAAACTGCCTGAGCCCGAAAAAGGTTTGGAAAGAATCATCGCCGACGGCAGCGTGGTGCTGATCGAAAAGGCCACGGGTCGGATTCTCGATATCATTCTGGGGAGTCAACAGTGAGCGTCCATTTCATCGGTGCCGGACCCGGCGCGCCCGACCTGATTACCGTTCGCGGCCTGAAGTTGATCAAGGCCGCCGGGGTCGTCCTTTATGCCGGCTCCCTGGTGCCCGAGGCGATCGTCGCCGAGGCCTCAAGCGACGCCCGCGTCGTCGATACCGCGCCCATGCACCTCGATGAGATCATCGACGAAATAAAGGCCGCCGATGCGAGCGGCCTGGACGTCGCCCGTGTCCATTCCGGCGACCCCGCGCTTTATGGCGCGGTCGCCGAACAGATGCGGCGCCTCGACGCACTGGGTATCGACTACGATGTGACGCCCGGCGTTTCGGCCTACGCGGCGGCGGCGGCGGCCATGAAAACCGAACTGACCCTGCCCGGTGTCAGTCAAACCGTGGTGTTGACCCGCACGGCGGTGCGGTCCTCGGATATGCCAAAGGGCGAGGATCTGGAAACCCTCGGGCGCAGCGGTGCCACCCTGGCCATTCATTTGTCGGTCAATAACATGGCCAAGGTGGTGCGTGAACTGGTGCCCCATTACGGCGCGGATTGCCCGGTCGCCGTCGCTTACCGGGCCAGTTGGCCCGACGAGCTGATTATCCGCGGCACCCTGGACGACATTCGCGATAAGGTTAAGAAAGCAGGCATCACCCGCACCGCACTTATTCTGGTTGGCCGGGTGCTGGGGCCGGACGCCTTCGATGACTCAAGGCTCTACGCCGCCGACCATCATCATGTGCTCAGGCCGAAAGCCTAAAGTGGGAATTTTGTGTTTTCAAGGGCTTGGCAAGAATCACCGTTCGAAAACATAAAAAAATATTGAGAAACGAAGCCATTCCACGATGCGGGAAAGACCTTCCAAAACACGGATTACACGCCAAAAAAACCGGCAGCCCGTGCCTGTGTTATCTATTCACCATATCAAAGAGTAAAAAGGAATATATTCAAAAATAGGGAAAAAGTCAAGGATTCCGGCACCTTTGATTAACTTCAACCCTTTGGTGATATATTTATGGCTTATCTCGACCTCAATCCCGCCTCCCTAAAACGATTGTAAATTGCCGAAATCCATAAAAAATGATATGATCCTGCCGTTCAATTTTTGGTAATTATCCCTACATGCCTATGGAGGATACTGCCATGTCATCTGAAATGGGTTTTCCCATAGATCCGCAAACTTTGACAACTGTCCTGGTCTTTGTTCTGGGTTTTCTGATCATCTACTTCTTTTTTCTGATCCGCGCGTTGGTGGAGATGATACGATTCGACGCACCGGGGGTCGTGATCGTCTTTACCTATATTTCCCTTATTCCGTTTCCTTTGTTTCTGATCCTCGGAATTGTCAACCTGATCATCTGGTATTTTGTCCGCAAGGACTTAATCGTGCGGCGCGGCACGGCAGCCTGAAGAACTTTTACAGGCCCTGATTTTGTTTTCGGGGCGGGAGGTAATCATGGGTCTCATGACCAGCATGATGTTCGAGTCGCGTGCCTCGCGGTTCGACTTCGCAGAGACCGTCATCAAGGTTCGAGAAGCGGCGCTCGAAAACGGTTGGACTGTTCCCCAGATACTGGATTTGCAGGACCACTACCATCATCAAGGCCTGCCTGAGATGCGTCGGACAACCATTGTTTATTATTGCAACGCCAAGGGAGGCTTCGAGATCGCTAAAAACGATGTCGATAAACCGATGTTGGTAATGATGCCGACCGGGGTAGCCGTTTACGAAACCGCAACGGGCGAGGTGCGCGTTGCCCACATGAACTTCGGCCTGATGCGTTACATGTTTAGCGGAGCGGTCAAGACGGTTCTGACGAAATCGGCAGGCAACATGGAAAATGCAATGTCTGGCGTCGTCGTTAATTAATTGTATGTCCGCTCCTGACTGCCGCGGTTGTACCCGGGCATTGCAGCGCTCTAGAGATGGCTCTCCAGCCACAAAAGTGCGGCACCGACGGTCTCTACCGCTTCGCCGGGTTCGGGCAGCGGGCGGCTCAGTAAGACGATGGGGATGCGTCTTCGGATCGCGGCGGTGATTTTGCTGACTGACAGATCACCACCGCTTTGCTTGGCCAGCAGGCAGTCGATGTTCAAGCGTTCCATCAGGGCCAGTTCATCATCGAGAGTGTAAGGCGGGCGACCGGTGACCAGGGTGATATTTTCTGCGTTCAGGGGGGCGCTTGGCTCTTCGATGACGCGGACGGTGAAATCAATGTCAGGATAGTCTGCCAGGATATCCAGGTCGCGCTGCCCGGTTGTCACCAGCACCCGTTTGGCAAAAGCCGAAAGCAACCACACGCCGTCGGCCATGTCCTCGGCCTCGAGAAACTTGACCCCTGGCGGTAAAGTCCATGGCGGGCGGACGAGGCTCAAACGCGGTGTCTCGCTCGACAGGCAGGCGTCATAGGCATTGGCCGATATGGTCGCGGCAAAGGGGTGGGTGGCATCGATCAAAAGGTCGATGCGCTGCTCGGACAAGAAATCGGCCAGTCCCTGAGCGCCGCCGAAACCACCGACACGGACGCTAGCCGGGACGGTCCGATCAGGTTGGACCCGTCCAGCCAGGCTATAGGTTACCTCGAGACGACCGGGAAACTGTGCGGCCACCCGCTCGGCCAGGTCGGCGGCCTCGCCAGTGCCGCCAAGGATTAACAGGCGCTTGTTTTCAGCCATCGGCTCGTCCTACCAGTTGACCATTTCGATCGAAGATACAGACCTCAATAGCCAGGCCATTGTCAACCGCGGCAAGGGCTGCGGCGCGGGCGCGGGTCGCAATCAAGTCGGCGAGGGCATTGCGATGGGCACCGGCAAGTTCGAGCACGGCCATTGCCGTTGTCGCCTCCCTGGCTTGTGTGATGGTTTCGGGCGCCGCCCCAAGCTCATCTAAACAGGTGGCGAGTTTATCAAAATCCAACCGGGAGCGGGCCGAATGCAGGTCCATGTTTCCCTGCGCCAGCTTGACAAATTTACCAAATCCCCCGGCCAGAGTCAGCTTGCCTAAGGGGTGGTGGCGAAGATACTTCAGGACCCCCCCGGCGAAGTCGCCCATGTCGATCAAGGCGCTGTCATCAAAGCCATAAAGCGCCTTGATCGCGGCTTCCGAAGTGCTGCCGGTGCTGGCGGCAATGTGCTTAAGACCGGTCGCGCGGGCGACGTCGATGCCGCTGTGAATGGAATGAATCCAGGCCGAACAGGAATACGGGCGGACGATGCCGGTGGTCCCCAAAATCGACAACCCGCCTTTGATACCAAGGCGACCGTTCATGGTCTTGAGGGCCAGTTCCGCGCCGCCGGGGTCAGCGCCCGCCGCCTGCTGGGGCTGCTGGGAT
>CBFDEA010000074.1:0-7267 GCA_965603695.1 uncultured Rhodospirillaceae bacterium
CGCAAGCGCCTGTTTTCTTCGGCAACCGCGCCAAGGGCCCGGACCTCGGCGATCACTTCATTGGCGGTGGCGACCGGTCGCGACATAACATCGAGAATGGGGGCAACGGTGTCGGTCACCTGCGAGCGGAAGCGCTCCATCATGGCGACATCGGCCTTACCGAGCAACATCAGCCCGAACGCCGCTATCACCAGCCCCAAAAAGGCAAAGCGGTGGGCCAGGCTCCTTATCGGAGCCGAAACACGGTGCGTTAAACGTGAGCGTTCTTTCACGTCTGCTCCTAATAAATTATCAAAAACCCAGGCAAAACAAATGGTAAAGCCTTACAGCCTTATCACTGAGTTCTTAATATAAGCTTTCACGGGCTTGAGGGAAAGAGCGCTTTAATATCGCCCCGCCGCCTTAGTACATGCTGGTCAGCACGTCTTTCAGGCGTTTCATTTCTTCCAGTGCGCGACCGGTGCCGAGAACCACACACGACAGCGGATCATCGGCCAGCGACACCGGCAGTCCGGTGGCGTGACGCAGGACGAAATCCAGGTTGCTGAGCAAGCCGCCGCCGCCGGTCAGCACGATACCCTTATCGACGATATCGGCAGCCAGTTCGGGTTCGGTATGCTCAAGGGCGACCTTGACCGCCTCGATGATGGCACCGACCGGTTCGGCCAGGCTTTCGGCGATCTGACGTTCGGAAATAATCATTTCCTTGGGCACCCCGTTCATCAGGTCGCGGCCCTTAATTTCCATGGTTCTGCCATCGCCGACGTCGGGCGGACAGGCGGAACCGATTTCTTCTTTGATGCGCGACGCACTGCTCTCGCCGACCAGCAGATTGTGGTTGCGGCGGATATAACCGATGATCGCCTCGTCCATCTTGTCGCCGCCGACACGCACAGAGCGCGCATAAACGATACCGCCAAGCGACAGCACCGCCACTTCCGTTGTGCCGCCACCGATATCGACGACCATCGAGCCTGTCGGTTCGGTTACCGGCAAACCGGCACCGATTGCCGCAGCCATCGGCTCTTCAATCAGCAACACCTTGCGAGCGCCGGCGCTTTCGGCGGATTCCTGAATGGCCCGCCGTTCGACGGCAGTCGACCCGGAAGGCACGCAAACGATAACCAACGGGCTGGCGAAACTGCGCCGGTTGTGTACCTTGCGGATGAAGTACTTGATCAGTTCCTCGGCGACTTCGAAATCGGCGATAACACCGTCACGCAGCGGTCGGATAGCGCGGATATTGCCGGGTGTCCGGCCAAGCATCCGCTTGGCTTCTTCACCGACGGCAAGAACCTGTTTCTTGCCCTTGATCTCGACAATGGCGACAACCGAGGGTTCGTTCAGCACAATGCCCCTGCCCTTGACGTAGACGAGGGTGTTGGCCGTGCCCAAATCGATGGCCATATCCGCCGACAGGAATCCGAAAAGTCTTGAAAACATCGTGCTCAAATACCTACTGGTTAAAAAATCGGTGCCAGGGACGAATCCCAAGCACCCCTGTTATAAAAAGGCCTAGCTATCAATACCAGACAAACCTGTATTTACAAACATTTGTCTAATCGATTTCAAAACCTTAGAGCAACCTTTCTGCGTTCTTCCGAAAGCAGGTTTCTTTGGATCGAGTCAGATTTGACACCCCTAAAAACGTGCCGTTTTTCCGGGTTGGTCACAATCACCTGGGTCATTGGTACCAACCCGGAACGGTACTAGGCCGAAAGCGCCGAGGGGGCCGATTTTTCGCGTTTCACCAATAACTTGTTCAAGGCGTTAATATAGGCTTTCACCGACGCCACCATGGTATCGGTGTCGGCACTTTGTCCATTGACGGTCTTGCCGTCTTCTTCCAGACGGACGGTGACCTCTGCCTGGGCGTCGGTTCCGTGGGTCACCGCATGAACTTGATAGAGCTGCAAACCGGCACCATGGGGAAACAATTCCTTAACGGCGTTAAAGGCCGCATCGACCGGGCCGTCGCCGGTTGAGGTGCAGGACTTGGCCGCGCCATCGACTTCCAGCTCCAGGCTGGCTTTCGGTGGCCGGTGGACGGTACCGCAATTAATCTCCAGGGACAGCAAGTGAATGCGGTCATTTTCGCGCACGACCTCGTCATCGACCAGGGCGACGATGTCTTCGTCGAAAACGTCCTTTTTCAGATCGGCCAGATCCTTGAAGCGCTTGAAGGCATCCTTGATGGCGTTATCGCCCAGATCATAGCCCAGGTCTTTCAATTTTTCGGAAAACGCATGCTTGCCCGAATGCTTGCCCAATACCAGTTTCGACATTCCCAGGCCGACGGATTCCGGAGACATGATCTCATAGGTGCCAGCGTGCTTGAGCATGCCATCCTGGTGAATACCGGATTCATGGGCGAAGGCGTTGGCCCCGACAATTGCCTTGTTCGGCTGAACGCTGAAACCGGTGATCGTCGAAACCAGTTTCGAGGCCTTGGTGAAGTGCGCCGTCTTGATACCGGTCGAAAACGGCATGTGATCGGCGCGCGTCTTCAAGGCCATGACGACTTCTTCCATGGCGGCGTTACCGGCGCGTTCGCCCAGGCCATTGATCGTGCATTCGATCTGCCGTGCGCCGACCTGAACGGCGGCCAGCGAATTGGCCACGGCGACGCCCAGATCGTTATGGCAGTGAACGGAAATAATCGCCTTGTCGATATTGGGCACCCGGTTGACCAGCATGGCAATCAGGGCGGCGTATTCATCGGGCATGGCGTAGCCGACCGTATCGGGAATATTGACAGTCGAGGCCCCACAATCGATGGCCGCTTCGACACAGCGACACAGGAAATCGTGGTCGGTGCGCGAACCGTCCTCGGCCGACCATTCGACGTCGTCACACAGGTTGCGGGCTGCCGTCACGCTTTCCTTGACCTTCTCGAAGACCTCGTCAGGCGACATCTGCAACTTGTATTCCATATGCAGCGGCGAGGTTGAGATGAAGGTATGGATGCGACCGCGGGGGGCGGCGCTAATGGCTTCTGCACAGCGTTCGATATCGCCCTTGGTCGCGCGTGCGAGCCCACAGATCGTCGAGTCCTTGATGATCTTGGCGATTTCACTGACGGCTTCAAAGTCGCCGTCCGAGGCGATCGGGAAACCGGCTTCGATAACATCGACGCCCATGGCTTCCAGGACCTGAGCGATGCGCAGCTTTTCGTCCAGGTTCATCGACGCGCCCGGCGACTGCTCGCCATCGCGCAAGGTGGTGTCAAAAATGACGATACGGTTAGATTCTCTATTATTCATGGGATTACTCATGGGACTGGTGTCCTTACGTTTCATTAGGTATGCGGTCAAAACTGGATTGAGTTCGCCTCCCCTGAACGTTGTTCACATCGTATAATTTGAAACGAGGAACAAATTCAGGGGCACCTAAGTCGTAGGTTCCCACGCAGAGCGAGAAGACCTGCCAGCAGATCAGACCCGGCGGCGCTGGTGCGCGGACGGGTTGAAATCAAATCAAAGTGTGGCAGCGACATCTTCATCAACTTAAAGCCTCGCGGTTTTTAAAACCGCAACTAAGGAAGCGGATTTACACCACCTCCACATTATCTCCGAAACGTTAATCATGAATAAAGACAACGACAAGGAGCGCTTGTCAATGATGTTTTTGCGACCGAGCCTGCGCTGGCTGCCAACTTTAGCCTTGGAGAGCCGGTCTTTCGGCCCCACATAATTCAGGCCTAGCGCCCTGTTTCAAATGATAATAAGGTACACACACAACCATAGGAAGATGTACCGCCGCCAACACGAACCCGTAAAGTGTTTTAATCATGTCAGACAGGCCGTTACTGCAGGAAATACGACAGCTTCGGCCAGACTGGTCGTGGCTCGTGCCTGTTGTCCTTGGCGTTGCCCTGGCCTTTATCAGCTACCATCACTTTCTTCTGTTCCACACCCTGGCCGAACTGTTTGCAATCGGCGTCGCCGCCCTGATGTGCATCGTTGCCTGGCAGACCTATGCGTTCTCGCGCAACAACTTCCTGATGTTTCTGGCCTGTGGCTACTTCTGGATCGGCGGCATTGATATCGTTCATACCCTTATCTACAAGGGCATGAACCTTTACCCGGAGACAAGCGCCAATCCGGCCACCCAGTTCTGGATTATCGGGCGCTACATGGAAGCGCTGCTATTGCTGAGTGCGCCGTTGTATCTTTTACGCACCGTCGAGCGCTGGCCGACGTTCCTGTTTTTTGGCGCCGGATCGCTTGTCATGTATTTGCTGGTTATGTCCGGCAATTTTCCCGACGCCTTCATTGAAGGGCAAGGACTGACGCAATTCAAGATCGTCAGTGAATACATCATCATCGCCATGCTGGCAGGCGCACTGCTTCATTTGATCCAAAAGCGCGGCCATATGGAGCCTCGTATTTTCTTGCTGATGGCGTGTTCTATTGTGCTGACCATGGGGGCGGAACTTTGCTTCACTTTCTATGTCAGCGTCTACGGCCTTTCCAATATTGTCGGCCATTTTTTCAAGTTCCTGTCCTATTGGCTTATTTTCAGTGCGATCATCAGCTCAAGTTTGAAGAAGCCGTATTTCGTCCTCGAACAACAAGTCCAGACCCGCACCCGGGAACTTTCGACAAGCATGGAAAAGACCAAGGCGGCGAGCCGAGCCAAGTCAGATCTGATGGCCAATATGAGCCACGAATTACGCACCCCGCTGAATGCCATCATCGGCTTTTCGAGCACCATGAAGGAGCAATTGTTCGGCCCCTTGAATGAAAAATATATTGAATACGCAGGCGACATCAACAGTTCGGGCGAACACCTGCTCGACCTCATCAACGACATCCTCGATGTATCGGCCATAGAGGCCGGCAAGTTGGAACTGCATGAAGAAACGCTGGATATTGCCAGGATTGTTGAAACATCCAGACGCATGGTCAGTGGCCGCGCCGAAAAAGGACGGCTTCACCTAAACGTCAGCACCGACAACGCCACAGCCATGCTCAGGGCCGACAAAAGACGGCTGCTGCAGATCTTGCTCAACCTGCTGTCCAATGCCATCAAATTCACCCCCACCGGCGGCGAGGTTTCCCTCTCCGCCAACCTCGATGACAGCAACGCCCACGTTTTCAAGGTTAGCGATACCGGCATCGGCCTGGACCCGGACGAAGTGGCCAAGGCGATGTCTGCGTTCGGCCAGGTCGAAAGCTCTCTGGTCAGGAACCGCGACGGGGTCGGCCTCGGCCTGCCCCTGACCCAGGGACTGGTCGAATTGCACGGCGGCACGATTATTATCAATAGCATCAAAGGCCAGGGTACGACGGTTAGCGTGCGCTTCCCGCCGGAACGCACGCAGGCGTCTTAGAATCTCTCAAGGCCACTGATATTCTGCCGGTAGTATTGGTGATAGTCGGCCAGTTCAGGCCCGTAGCTCGTTAGAATGTGCAATCCTTTGGTTTTTGCGTGAGCACATAGACGACCTGTGCCGCGGCGACGACCAGCGCCGCAATGGTCTCCGCTGCGGCGGCCGGTGCGCCGAAGCAGGACACCAGAAGTTTCACAAGCAGGCGGCCAATCGCCCACCATGTCAGGGCCTTAAGAATCATCTTGATCAGCGGCCACAGCAGGCCAAAGTGATAGAGGTTGAAAATGATATCGAAGATGGCAATGGCGCCGGTGCCGGTCCTCAGCAGATCGGCCCTGATAAACGTCATCAAAGGCACGTTGCCTAAAATCCGCGTACTGACGAAGGTCTTGATAGAGTCGGTGATCCTTGCGGTAACACCAAAGATACTCAACAAACCCGAAACGACCGTCCAGATGATGGTGATTTTCCACAGAGTGCATTCGTCGATTGTATCGACACCCGCGCGGAAGACGACTTCGGATTTTTCTGGTGAGTGGAGAACGATATGGTGATCGTTCTGATATTGGTGCGTCGATATCCAGAAAGTCATCTTTTCTGGCTCTTCGCGCATTGTCCGTTCGGCTTCGGCCCAGGCTTTTTGCATTTTCTTTTTGTGGCCGGCAAACATGCGTGCAGGAATGTGGCGCTGCATGTTTTGCGGATCGATGTCCATGGCCAGCGCCCGTTGGAAAACATCGGGGTTCTGTTTAAGGAAGGCCGCTGTATTTTCGAGAGATTCCCGGCGGAATTGATCCAGTATTTCGGCGGGTGGTTGCTCGATCTCTTCAATTTCGCCGGCGGCCAACGTCTTAGCGCTGCCGCTGCCCGTCATTTTCAAGGTTTCATTGCCAAGCTCGGCACCATCGCACAGTCCGCTCGGTTGGCCGGTGATGGAGTTGCGCACGGGCAAGGTCAGGAAATTGAAATGCGCTGTCTGGTTGGCCTGGTTGTCGTTGACGTTGGCCATGGCGGCGCTGATCTGAGCGGCGTTGAGGGCCGTGTCCCAAACATCAATCAGGGCGATGTAGCCCTGGAAGGTATCGTCGCCAGAGGGCTCGTTGGAACGCAAGGCGGCACCGATCAGACAGTTGCCTTCGGTCTGGGTGCCGACGGCAGCGGCGGCGACGCTTTTGTCCAACTGGCCGTTGATATAGATGCTAAGGGTGGTGCCGTCGTAGGTGGTCGCGATATTGCTCCATGTATCGGCGGCAATGGTCGCGCTCGACGTCAAGGTCGTCCCGTTGCCACCGGCATCGGAGCCGTGCTGGGCGTTGACGAAAAACTGTTCGGATGTGGCATCATACGTCAGGAACAAAGCCATACCGCTATCGACGCTCAGGTCGGCATTGACGAAGACCATATTGGTCTGCCCTGATCCATTGGGGCAGGCCCATACCTGGACCGTAAAGGCATCGCTTCCACCACCGCCCGGGTTAACCGTTGTATCGCGGATCGGCTGACAGTAGGCGGTTCCCTGCAACAGGAGGCTCGGCGATTTGCGGACCGAGGCAGCACCGTTGCTGAGGGTCAGCGGATAATGGCCGGGACCGGTATCGACCGGCGGGTACTGTGAGAAATCGAAGCAGGCGATATTTCCCGATGGAACGTCTGTGCCGAACATACATGTTAGCACGCTCCCCGTCGGCAGCGCCCGATTGAACACGCGCAGCTCATTCATGCGTCCTTGCAGGTTCGCGCCGATCAGGATGGGTTCGGACGAGAGCACCGGCGAGCCGCTGATCATCTGCTGTGTATTGAGATTTCCATCGATGAAAATGGACATGGTGGAGCCGTCAAAGGTGACGGCGATGTAATGCCAGGCTTCGGTATCAATGCCGCTTATGTCGGTATCACTGGTCACCGGCGGGAACCCCGCCATCTGTACGAACA
>CBFDEA010000075.1:0-7256 GCA_965603695.1 uncultured Rhodospirillaceae bacterium
CGGAAACACTGGGCCGACGCTTGAAGATGTTGATCGGCAAACCCGGACTCGACGGACATTCCAACGGGGCCGAACAAATTGCCGTGCGGGCCCGTGACGCCGGTATCGATGTGGTTTACGAAGGCATCCGCCTGACTCCGCAACAAATCGTCGCCGCGGCGCTGGAAGAAGGCGTTCATGTTATCGGACTGTCGATCCTTTCAGGCTCTCATACCACCCTGGCCGGTGAAATAATGGCCGGGCTTAAAGAGGCCGGACTGGAAGACGTGCCGGTGATCGTCGGCGGCATTATTCCACAAGCCGATGCAGAAGCATTGTTGAAGATAGGCATCGCCCGCGTCTATACGCCCAAGGATTTCGATCTGGACGCAATCATTGCCGACATTGCCGGAATTGTCGAACGCACAAGCGGCCTTTAGATCTGATCAGGATTGGTCGGCATATATACTGCCCTAGGCTTTCGCCACTTCACCGGGGGCAAGAACCGGCAGGGCTTCGACGTCCTGATTCGGCGGTTTCGGATGATCGATAAGCGGCACCATGGATTCGAGCAGATACTTCAGGACACCGTCTTGATATTCCGGGCGGATCAACGCCCAACTGACGAAGACGCCGCCGCGGCTATCGTATTCCATGATCTCTTCATTATCGGGATAGGTGTCCAGGTCGTCGCCCAGATCGCTGCTCTTATCGACATATAACCATTTTGGCACAAGGCCGCCGCTCCACAGCACGATGATGCCGCTGCTCCCGGCAAGCCCAAGCTTTTCCGGATCGGTGAAGATCAACCGATGGAACTTTCCGGTTGCCGTCACAGCCCAGTGCGGGTTTGTTTTGTTATCGCTCATCAATATCCATCACTGGCTCTAAACAAGTTGGAGTCAACATTAGCGAATCGCAAATTATATAACATGGAAACAATGACTTGCCCCTGGTTGCCATTTGGTTAACGCAGCCCTTTTTAATTATTTTCGGATATGCACCCACTGCAATGCTGCACTGCAGCAATAGCACTTATTTTTTGTATAAATCATTCTAATCTATTCCTTGAGACACAACTTAACCGCTATTAGGGCCAATCCGATGCAGAACAACAATGATGATAAATCGCTAACCACAACGCTGTCGTTCAAGACTTGGCGGGAACGCGCCAAGCTGTCCCGGGAAATGTATTGCCGACATCGGCATCCGTCGCGATGAAATTCCATCGATCATCGAGAAGGCCTACCCGCGCCTGGATGTTCTGAACTTTCTCAAAGCGCTGCTGGCCAAATGGGTGGATGCCCACAAAAACCGCAAAACGGCTATGAAACTGAGATCATTTGATGATCGTATGTTGGCCGACATCGGCCTTGCGCGTTCCGATATTTCGGCGATTGCCGACGGCAGCTACCCGGCGCGCCGTACTCCCTCCTATACTTTCATGGATATTGGTTTCGCCAGTTCTGCAAATGCCGCCGCCGTCAACGACGACCACAGGCGCGCCGCTTAAGGCGACTTGGACTTAAAGTGCCGGCACCTGACGGTAGCCCTTAAGCTTCATACAACGAGCAAGCAGGTCGTCCCTGTTTTTGCCCACCTTGTAGGCGCTCATGTTTTGCTGGTAAGTGCTTTGATTGCCATAGCCGGAACTACCCGTATAATTTTGCCGACGGCTGTTATCACGATCGGCCTCGGCATTGGCGTATGAACGACACTGGGCAAGGTCGTCGCTTTGTTCGGCTGTCTGGCTATTCGACTTTTGCCAAACCATGGGTTTGGCCGCACAAGCCGCAAGCAGAGCAACCAAGCTCAGGCTGATAAGGGGCCGGGCCACACCGGTCACTTTCTTTTACCAGTACGCTTAGCTTCCGTCATCAGCAAGTCGGCGGGAAAATAGACTGAAACCGTCGTCCCCTTGCCGGGCTTGCTCCTGATTTTCATGACAGCCCCGTGCTGGTTGACCAGTGCCTGGGTCAACGGCAGCCCCAGGCCGGTGCCTTCGTATTTGCGCGCCAGCCTGCTGTCGACCTGAACGAACGGCGTCATCACCTTGGGAATATCGGATGCCTTCATGCCGATACCGGTATCGCTGACCGAAAGTACCAGCGTTCCGGTTTTCGTCACATGGGCCTTCAGTGTCACGGCGCCGCCACCGGGGGTAAATTTAACCGCGTTCGATAACAAATTCAAAAGCACCTGTTTCAGGCGCCGCGGGTCTGCTTTAAGGGTTGGCAGAGCGTGTTGAATATTTCTTTTCAAGCGTAGCCCAGCCATGCTGGCGCGTTCCTGAACCAGGCGCAGACTGGTCTCGAAGATCGGCAGCAAGTCGACCTTTTCCGGGCGGAAATCAAGTTCGCCGACTTCGATCCGTCCGACATCAAGGATATCGTTAATAATGGCCAGCAGATGTTGGCCGGAATCATTGATGGTGTGGGAATATTCGCTATATTTCTCATGTCCGATTGGGCCGAACAATTGCGTCTTCATCAATTCTGAAAAACCGATGATCGCGTTTAAGGGCGTGCGCAGTTCATGGGAAACGTTGGTTAGAAATTCGGTCTTGGCGCGGCTGGCAATTTCGGCCATCTCCTTGGCTTTCAGCAGGGCTTCTTCGGCCTCTTTACGTTCGGTGATGTCGTTCAAAGCACCGGTCATACGATAGGCCCGCCCCGAAGCGTCGAACTGTGCCAGCCCCCGATTCCTGACCCAGCGCACTTTTCCACCCTGCAAAAGCATCCTGAATTCGCAGGAAAATGTCGGCATTTCGCCCTTCAAATAGCGGATGACGTTGGCTCTATAGGCAGGCTGATCGTCTGGATGCATGTTTTCGAAAATGAAATCATCTATGACGATTTTGCCATCAGCCCCCAGTTTGTTGATGACATTCTTGCCGACAATTTGCGCAAAACTGGGAGAAAAATAGACATGATTGGCTGTCATATCCCAATCCCAAATGCCTTCGTTGGCGGCCTCAATGGCCAGGGCGAAACGCTCCTCGCTCTCGCGCAAGGCGTTCTCAGCGGCTTGCTGTTCGGTGATGTCGCGAATGACGCCGGTAAATCCCCGCCTGCCGTCCTGAACGTGTTCGCTGACCGCAAGCTCCATTGGGAACGTCGAGCCATCTTTGCGCCGCCCTGTAACCTCGCGGACATTGCCAATAATATGGGCTTTATTGGTCCTGCTGTAGCGTTTCAGGTATCCATCATGCTCGCCATGATAAGGCTCTGGCATCAAAACCTTGACGTTTTTGTCGATAACTTCATGCGCCTTATAGCCGAACATTTTCTCGGCTGCCGGATTGAAAGTGGCGATCATCCCGTGCTCGGTGATACTGATAATGGCATCGAGCACATTTTCCATGACCAGGCGCAGGGATCGCTCACGCGCCTGCAGCAAAGTCGCGGTATTTTTCTGCTCGGTGATGTTCTCTCGAACGATGACCAGGCCGCCCTCAGGGGTCCGGTTGGTCTTCACAAGCCACCAACTTCCATCGACAAGCTGTTGTTCATGCGTGCCGGGCGCTTTTAATTTCTTCAGACGTTCCCTGACGTAACTATCCAGGCTTCCTGCGAAATCGCCATAGGCTTTGTTTTTTGCCAATAAGCGGATGCTGTCACTTAATGTAATGCCCGGGGTCAGCACTTCGGGCACCTTTTTATAGGTTTCAGCGTAAAGGGAATTCCACATCACCAGTCTTTCATCAGCGTCAAACATGACGAAGGTTTCAGACATACTTTCGATGGCGGCGAGGAGCTGATGATGGGTGGCTTCCAGACGGGCTTCACTGTCCAGCACGGCCTGCTCACGATCCTTTATTTCGGACACGTCGGTCAGTATGCTGACCAGCATGCCGCTGGCCGTCTTAAAGTCGCTGTAGCGAATCCAGCGGCCATTTTCAAAAAGGACTTCCGGCGTGGCATCGGGGTTCTTATGACGGTTCAGGCGCTTCTGTATCCAGGCCTTTTTTTCTGTCTTGGAAAAAGAGGTCAAGCTGCTTTTTGCAAATGCTTTGAGAATATTTTCAAAGGTTTGTCCAGGGACAAAATACGGAAGCGCCCCTTTGGCATAAACCTTGTAGCGGCTATTGCAAAGAATCAGGCGGTCATTTTCGTCATAAATAACAAAACCATCGGGCATGCTTTCAATGGCGTCTTGAAAGAGCTGTTCGCTTTCCTTAAGCGCCAGTTGGGTTTTCTTCTCCTGAGTGATGTCGGTATACAGCGTGACCCGGCCCCCGTCATGGGTCCGGAAATCCTGATAGCGCACCCAGTTTCCGTTGGGAAATTTGCATTCCAGGTCCGTGCCGGGATTTTTATAGTGATCGAGACGCAACCTGACCCAGTCGTCCCGTTGTTTGCGGGGAAGGCCCTTGAAACGGAACCTGGCGATAAGAGTGACAAGCTCCTGATGAAAAATACCCGGCATGATGAATTTAGAAATTTCGGGTAGCTGGTTCCTGAAATATTGATTGCATAGAACCAACCGATCTTCGGCGTCAAACATCACAAAGCCGCCGGAAATACTCCCAATGGCATCTTCCAGCCGCTCTTGCGCGGTTTCCGCGACCCGGGCGCTTTCGATCAGCCGCAGCTCGCGGTTTTTAAGTTCGCTGATATCTTCGTACGAGGAGACGATGTAACCGGACTCGGTACGGCGTTCCTTAATTTTTATCCAACCGCTATTTTTAAAGCGCGCCTCAATAGCGGGACCGGGGTTGCGGTGGGTCGCAACGCGGTCCTTGATCCAGCGGCGCTTATCCTTGCCGGCGTAAGAGACATCTTTCTTGACGAGAGTCTGACGCACCAGTTCTTCAAATGTCAGCCGACTTTCGAGAATTTTTTTAGCAAGCCCGGAAAGGCGATGAAATTCCCTGTTAAAGGCGATCAGCCGATCTTGTGGATCGAAAAGGGCAAGGCCGTTAGGCAGGCAGTCGATGACCTGACGCAGCAACGCCGGGTTTTCCAGAACGGCGTCAGACAAGGGCAACGCATTGGCCGACGAATCCGGTTGCGACTTGGTGTCCGTCTTTTGTTTTACTTTTCCAGCCCCCTTGGCGGAGCCTTTGCCCTTACGTATCATGCCGCCCCTCTTCCTACTCCTTTTTAGCGGTAATATACCTTCTCTGAAAAGGGGGATAAGTTATTTATCGGAACTATCCGGGCCGATGCAACCGCGGATAAAATCGACAACATCCGGATTATCCCATTGGGCAATGCCGACGACACGGCCCCGCTCGAAGCCTTTTGCGTCAATGAGAATGGTTGCCGGCAAACCGCGGACGCCGGATTTACGGGCGACCTTGCCACGTTTGTCGATCAGTACATCGAGACCATCGATCCCAAGTTTCTTGAAAAAAGGGATGACCTTCTTGGCCCCACTGCGATCTTGCGACAGCGCCAGAACGCTGATGTTATCTTTGCCCAGCAACGCCTTGAGACGCACAAGGGCCGGCATTTCCTTGACGCACGGCACGCACCAGGTCGCCCAGAAATTCAAAACCACGCCCTGGCCTTTGAAATCCAAAATCGTCATTTCAGCGTCCTCACCGTCGAAAAAGGGGTATACTGGCGACTGACGAGGCGGTATTTCCGGTAAAAAATTAGCTAATTCGGGACCGGGATTGGCGCATTTATCTACCTCAGCACTTGCATGATGCGGCGATATGGAGACAATCACCAACAACGCCAGCACAAAACCCCAAAGGGGGCTCTTTGGCGTTTTGTTTTCGACGGTCGAGGACTTGCAGGAATATGAGTTCATGGTCAGTTTTGATTTAGAGTATTTTAGAAGCGGGGTCCAGCGGTGACGAAGAATCCTTCGAAATCCGGTACAGAGAACAAGCCAGCGGCAACCGGCTCCAGCACCATCTGGGGCGGGCGCTTCGATGCGGGCCCGTCATCGCTGATGGAGGCGATCAATGCCTCCATCGATTTTGACAAGCGGCTCTACTCTCAGGACATCGCAGGCTCGATAGCGCACGCTGACATGCTCGCTCGGCAAGGCATTCTGAGCCCGAGCGATGGCCAGGACATTGCCCGGGGCCTCGCCGCCATTGCCAAGGAAATCGAAGACGGCACATTTACTTACAGCGCCGCCCTTGAAGACATCCATATGAATATCGAGAGCCGTCTTTCGGATTTGATCGGCGAGGCGGCGGGGCGTCTTCATACGGCGCGCTCGCGCAACGATCAGGTGGCCACGGATTTCAGGCTTTGGGTACGCGATGCCATCGACAGCATCGACACGAGCCTGATGGCTTTACAAGGCGTCCTGATCGCTATCGCCGAAAAACATACCGACACGGTGATGCCCGGCTTTACCCATCTGCAAGCGGCGCAACCGGTGACGCTGGGTCATCACATGCTTGCCTATGTGGAAATGTTCGGTCGCGACCGGGGCCGCTTTGCCGATTGCCGCACGCGGCTTAACGAATGCCCGCTGGGGGCCGCGGCACTTGCCGGAACGTCGTTCCCCATCGACCGCAAGATGACCGCCGCGGCGCTGGGCTTCACACGCCCTGCGGCGAATTCCCTGGACGCCGTTTCCGACCGGGATTTCGCTGCCGAGTTCCTGGCCGCCGGATCAATACTGGCCGTCCATCTATCAAGGATGGCCGAGGAAATTGTGCTTTGGAGTGCGCCACAGTTCGGCTTTATCAGAATATCCGATCAGTTCTCCTCGGGCAGTTCGATCATGCCGCAAAAACGCAACCCCGATGCCGCCGAGTTGGTGCGCGGCAAGGCCGGACGGGTTATCGGTTCCTTGAACGCCATGCTAGTCGTTCTCAAGGGCCTTCCCCTGGCTTACGGCAAGGATATGCAGGAAGATAAGGAACCGGTGTTCGATGCCGCAGACACGATTGGACTGTGTATCGCCGCCATGACGGGTATGTTGGATGAAGCCGAATTTATTACTGATCGGATGCGGGCCGACGCAGGCAGGGGCTTCACTACCGCCACCGATCTCGCCGATTGGCTGGTCCGGGTGGCGGGTATCCCCTTCCGCAAGGCCCATCATATCACCGGGACGTTGGTGAAAATGGCCGAAGACAAAGGCTGTGGCCTGGAAGACTTGAGCCTCCCCGACATGCAATCCATCGAAGCGGCGATCACAGGTCAAGTTTTCGCCGTGCTCGGAGTCGACAATTCGGTGGCCAGCCGGACCAGCGAAGGCGGCACCGCCCCGGCCAACGTGACGGCCGCCGCAGCCGCCGCCAGGAAGAGGTTTTTGAGATGACCGCTCACTCTATAAAAATATTTCAACACTTGATAATG
>CBFDEA010000076.1:0-7256 GCA_965603695.1 uncultured Rhodospirillaceae bacterium
CCACGACAGCCACGGCGAACTTACCGCGCGCGCCCCTGCGGCGGGAAAGTCGGTGCTGGTTGAGAAGCCTTTGGCCTTGAACCGTGAAGACATCAATAAAGTCATCGAAGCCCGCAATGCCAGTGCCGGGTTTTTCCAGGTCGGTTTCAATCGCCGCTTCGCGCCGCTCTCTGAAATGGTTCGCGGACGGCTTGCGCGCCATCAGGGCACCAAGTATCTGTTGCTCAGAATTAACGCCGGTCACATCCCGCCCGAAAGTTGGGTTCATGCCGCCGACGAAGGTGGTGGTCGCATTTTGGGTGAGGTTTGTCACTTCGTCGATTTGGCCCGCTTCCTCGTCGGTGCGCCGATTGTCTCGGTGCAAGCCGATGCTGGTCAAGTCACCGACGGTGGTTGCGACGACCTTAACGTGGCCCTGCGTTTCAATGATGGCTCTTTGGCGACCATTGCCTATACGGGCCTGGGCGATAGCATTTATTCGAAAGAATTGATCGAGGCTTATGCCGGTGGCAGTGTCGTCACCATCGATAATTTCCAGTCCTTCACCATCGCCGAGCACGGCAAACTCGCCAAGCCATGTTCGCGCACCCAGGACAAAGGCTTTAAGCCAGCGCTGCTTAATTTTGTCGATGCGGTGACCAGTGGCGGTCCGGCCCCAATTGACGAGGCTGAATTAATCGAGACATCATTAGCCACCATCGCCATCATGGAATCCCTGCGCGAGGGGCGTCGGATCGACCTTTAAGAAGATTGTGAGAAAACCATGGTCCTGGACTTGAACGCCTATCTGGAAGTCGAAATGAGCGCCCATGCGGACGCCTTCGCGGCGACCCGCAAGATCATCGCCGGACCCTTCACAGCCCTGCTTGGACAGTGCGTAAAGGCAATTGGCAACGGCGGCAAGATCGTATTTTTCGGCAATGGTGGTAGTGCCGCCGACGCCCAGCATTTGGCGACTGAGCTTACGGTGCGCTACATCAAGGACCGCCCGCCCATCGCCGCCATCTCGCTTGCCACCGACACCTCGAGCCTGACTGCCATCGGCAATGACTTCGGTTTTGACGATCTGTTCGCCCGTCAGGTCGAAGCCCTGGTCGGTAAAGACGATGTGGTCATCGCCATCTCGACATCGGGCAACAGCGAAAACATCATCCGCGCCTTGCACGCCGCAAAGACCAAGGGTGCTGTAGCGGCGGGACTTTCCGGTCGCGACGGTGGCCGTATGGTCGGTCTGGCCGAGCCGCTGATTACAGTTCCATGGCACGAAACGGCCCGTATTCAAGAGATGCATATTCTCATTGGCCACCTTCTGTGCGGCGCTTTGGAGAAGGAACTCGGCCTGTTATGAGTGATCGCACGACCCTGATATCGCTTGTCGAAACCTTGAGCTCCGCCAGAGTTCTGTGCGTCGGCGACGTTATTCTCGACCATTTTCATTATGGTTCGGTCGGCAGGATTTCGCCGGAAGCGCCAATTCCAATCCTCAAACTAGAGCGTGACGTTTCGATGCTTGGCGGTGCCGGCAACGTCGTGCGCAACCTGGTCGGGCTGGGTGCCGGTGTGCGCTTTGCCACTGTCGTCGGCAAGGACAGCGATGGCCGTGAAATTGAACGGCTGATCGCCGAAGAAGGTATTGCCGACCAGCCCCTGGTCGATGATGGCGGGCGGCGGACTTCGGCGAAATCTCGCTACCTTGCAGGCGGCCAGCAAATGTTGCGCACCGACCGCGAAACGGTTTTCCCTCTGGACTTAAACCTTGAGCAAAAACTCATTGCCACTGCCATCAGCGCCATGGCCGATTGCGACGCCGTGGTGCTGTCCGATTATGCCAAAGGAGTGCTCGGCGCGGCCACCATCAAACAACTGATTGGCGCGGCCAAAGCCGCTTCCAAGGTCGTCATCGTCGATCCCAAGGGTTCCGATTATAGCCGTTACCGGGGTGCCGACGTGATTACGCCGAACCGCCAGGAACTTGGGCAAGCGACCGGGATGCCGACGGCAAGCGACGAAGATGTCACCCTGGCGGCACAATCCCTGATCGACGCCCACGACTTCGGCGCCGTCCTGGCGACCCGTTCGAAAGACGGCATGACCTTGCTTGTCCGCGATGGCAGCCTGACCCACCTTAAGGCAGAGACACGAGACGTCTTCGATGTCTCCGGTGCCGGCGACACAGTCGTCGCCACCATGGCCGCCGCCCTGGGCGCTGGCGGCGAGCTGGAAACTGCGGCGACTCTTGCCAACATCGCCGCCGGCATCGTCGTCGCCAAAGTCGGCACCGCCGTCGCCTTCGCCGCCGATGTCATATCCGCCCTGCACCATCAGGACCGCAACACCGCCGAAGCCAAGGTGATGGCCGTGAATCCGGCGCTCGACCAGATCGATATGTGGCGTCGTAGTGGCTTGACCGTCGGCTTCACCAACGGCTGTTTCGACTTGTTGCATCCCGGCCATATTTCGCTTTTAAGCCAGGCCAAGAAAGCATCGGGGAAATTGGTTGTCGGCCTTAACAGCGATAGCTCTGTCAAATTATTAAAGGGCAGTGAGCGTCCGGTACAATCAGAGTCCGCCCGCGCCGCCGTGCTGGCCTCCCTTGCGTCGGTCGATCTGGTGATTATTTTTTCCGAGCAGACGCCGCTTAAGCTGATCGAAATACTGCGCCCCGATGTCTTGATCAAGGGTGCCGACTATTCGGTCGATAAAGTTGTCGGGGCCGATATCGTCAAGTCTTACGGTGGCCGGGTCGTGCTCGCCGAATTGGCCGCCGGTCATTCGACGACCCAGACAATCGCCAAACTTAACGGCGATCATTCCTAGTCTTTCTCGCCGGTAATGGCATTCAGCAGTTTGTTCCAGAACCCCTTGTTTTTTGTCGGCGCGGACGGCCCGGCGGCGGGTTCCGCTACGGCGCGCCGCGTGCCGATACCCGGCAAGGCGCGGGCCGGGGTGCGGGCATGGGCGTTGAGCATAAAGCGCCGCCAGATGCGGGCCGGAAGGCCGCCGCCGGTGACATTTTTCATACCTGCTTGATTATCATTTCCCATCCACACCCCGGCGACCAGGTCGGCGCTGTAACCGATAAACCAGGCATCGCGAAAATTCTGGCTGGTGCCGGTCTTGCCGGCGATGGGACGCTTGAAGTGTGCCGCTTTACCGGTTCCAGTTTTCAATACCTCGGCCAACATCACGTTCATTGCCCCCGCGTCGGCGACGGCCATAACCCGGCCCGGCCCCGAGCCCTGACGGCGATAGAGAACCCGCCCTTTGGCGTCGCTTATTTCTTCAATGCCATAAGGCCAAACGCCATAACCGCCGCTTGCGAACGCGCCATAGGCGGCGGTCATTTCGAGCAGACTGACGCCGCTGGTGCCAAGCGCCAGACTGGGTGCGGACAATAGCTCCGCCGAAATGCCAAGACGTCGCGCAGCACCAATGACTTTATCGCGCCCGGCTTGCTCTGATATTTTTACAGCGACGGTGTTGACCGACTTGGACAGTGCCTCGGCCATGCTGATCGTGCCCAGGTATTTGCGGGAAAAATTCCTTGGGCTCCAGTCCTTGATAGTGAGTGGTTCATCGACCATCTGACTGTCCGGCGATAACCCCGCCTCGAGTCCGGCCAAGAATACAACCGGTTTGAAGGCCGAACCCGGTTGTCGTTTTGCCTGAGTCGCCCTGTTGAATTGTGACAGTCCATAATCGGCACCACCGACCATGGCCCGGACCGCGCCGCCCGGTGTCATCGCAACCAGTGCGGCTTGACTGGCATTTTGCGGTTTGCCACTTTTCAATCCCGTTTCAATGGCCCGTTCCGCGTCGTCCTGAAGGGCCCGATCCAGTGTCGTGCGGACGATGATATCGGCGTCCCCCGGCGACACGTAATCGCCGACCCGGGCCAACACCCAGTCACTGAAATATTGCGATTTACGTAATGTTTTTGATGGCGTGACCGCCTTCGCCCCGTTTTTCATGGCGACCCTGTCCTTGTCGCTCAAATAACCGGCGGCGACCATATTGGCGAGCACTTGCCGGGTCCGCTGTTTTGCCCGCTTTGGGCTACTGGCCGGGTTATAGCGCGACGGCGCTTTGAGCAATCCGGCCAACATTGCCGCTTCGTAAGTATTTAAATTCCTTGCCGATTTGCGAAAATAACGTTTCGATGCCGCTTCGACCCCGTAGGTACCCGCCCCCAGATAAACCCGGTTCAGATAGACCGTCAGGATTTGATCCTTGGAGAATTTCTGCTCTAGCCACAGCGCCAAAAGCAGTTCCTGAACCTTTCTTTTCAAGGTTCGTTCCGGCGTCAAAAACAAGTTCTTGGCGACCTGTTGGGTCAAGGTCGAGCCACCCTGAACGATCCGCCCGGCCCGAATATTTGCGTAAGTGGCCCGCGCCAGGCCAATCAAATCGACGCCAAAATGCGTATAAAACCGCCGGTCTTCCGTCGCCATGACGGCCTGGGACAGGGCCGGTGGCAATTCGTTGAGGCCGACAGGCAGCCCGTGAATATCACCCAGGGTCATAAGATGACTGTTATCACTGGCCCTTAACGTGATCGTCGGGCGGCGTGTCGCGGCCAGGGCCTGATCGATATCGGGTAAGTCATAGGCGTAAAAAGCGAGCACCCCGGCGAGCCCGATCACCGCCCAGACCATCAGCGCCGCCAACCTCATCGTCAGCTTGCCGATGATACCTTTTTTGGGGATTGTTTTGTTTTTCGCCATTGCCGCATTCTCTAACGCTGCGGTTAGAATTCCGTTAAGGAGGGAAATATGGTTTTAAGGTCTGGGAAATCCCTTTGTAAGGGCCAGGTTCACCACATTTTCTGGGTCGATAGCTTTTCACTTTTATCCTGCGCCTTGGTGAACAGTTCCCATTCCTGTGTCGGCAGGAAGCGCTGGGCCAGGAACCGGTAGAGTTCGTCAAGAAGGTGCTCGTTATGGGGTGAGCGCTTGACCACCGCCATGCTCCAATCCTCGACGATGCCTTCCCAGGCCCATAATCTGCGGTGCAGATCGTCGCGGACGTTGCGGATAAATTTAGTTTGCGCCGCAATGTTCTTGAGAACGGATAGGATTTCGCCGGTTTGGGCGTCGATCTCATCAAAACTCTCTTGCAGGCCGTCGATGGCGATCTTGAACAGCCGCCGGACCGGCTGGATGGTTTCCATGACGCTCATTTCGCTTTTGTATTTTATCTCGAGCTCAAGAACATTTTTCTGGATCTGCTCGACCTTATGAAATTTGCTCCGCAAGGTCTCGATATAGGTAAGTTCCTCGGCGAGATTGCCGACCAGGGCGATCACGTCCTCGTGACGGTCTTTACCAAGACCTAAGGATTCGGCGGCTTCGGCAAAGGCGGCACTGATTTTCTCACGAGTTTTCGGGTCTTCGACGATTTGCGCCAATTGATCGGGCTCGGTCACCAGCGTTTCATCACCGGACATCCAGGACACCAGTTGCATGGTGACCCGGTTATGGGCCGTCGCCCGGTCCTGTTGCGAGACTTCCCACGAGGCCTTGCCGCTCAGCAATTCGCTCGGCACCGGGTCGCCGGCGCGGATACCGCGAACGTATTTCAACGCCTCGGCTATGGTATCAAGAGTTTTTGTGTCGTGATCGTCGGGGCCGAGTTCGAGTTCGTTTTTGATGCCGCCCAGCTTGAGCGACACATCACCGCCCTCAAGGGGGATGATCATCACCGCATCGCCAGTATCTTCGAGCTGCTTAAAGTAGCTGCCCTCGACCGATTTGAAGAAAATTTTCTCAAACGAAATCGTCGTCTCCGGCGTTTCACGGTCATCCGTTTCCATCGTCACCTTGCTGGCCTTGTACAGTCCACATTTGTTGTTCATTGACACATAAAGTGCGAATCAAAACTAAGCAATTTCAACAAACATGATACGTCAATGAACCAATTGTTGAGAACGGATTTTCGCGGATTCTTCTATTGAATTGGAATCAGTCCTTTTCAATGCCGTAGCGCTTCATTTTTTCCCACAGATTCTTACGAGAAATACCCAGGTCGTCGGCTGCCTGACCGATAACCCAACCGCATTGAACCAAAGCTTGATGAATAGCCTGACGTTCTGCGCTTTCAACGGACTCTCTGAGCGTATGAGGAGAGTTAAGTTCCTCATGATCCTCGTCCAAAGACATCAGGTCATGGGCCATAATGCGTGGGCCGTCACTTAAGGCTACGGCCCGTTCGAGAATGTTCAGGAGTTCCCGGACATTGCCGGGGAACGGCATTAACAGAAGTTTAGCTTCGGCTTCGGCAGAAAGTTTTTTCTGCGGCACAGCCATTTCGTTGGCATGACGTTCGACGAACATGCGGGCCAGGAACAGAATGTCGGCGCGTCGGTCGCGTAAGGCCGGGATATGAACGTTGATGACGTTAAGCCGCCAATACAGGTCCGCCCGGAAGCGGCCATCCTTGACGGCTTCGTCCAGTTCCACCTGGGTCGCGGCAATGATGCGCACATCAAGTGGTACAGGCTCGTTGCCGCCGACCCGGTCAACCACCTGTTCCTGCAAGACCCTGAGCAGCTTGACCTGGGTTTCGGGCGGGATTTCGGCAATCTCGTCGAGGAAGATCGTGCCCGTATTGGCCTGTTCAAAACGCCCGATATGACGCTGGGTTGCGCCGGTGAAGGCGCCCTTTTCGTGGCCGAACAACTCACTCTCGATAAGGTTTTGCGGAAGTGCGGCACAGTTGACCTTGATGAACGGTTTGTCGGCCCGGCGGCTGTTGTGGTGCAACAAGGAGGCCACTACTTCCTTACCGACGCCGGATTCACCGGTGATCAATACGGAACTGTCAACGCCGGCCAAGCGGGCGACGAGACGTTCGATCCGCCGCATCGATGTGCTTTTGCCCAGGACGCCACTGCCTGGCCGGAATGTCTTGCCGTCCAGACCAAGGGGGGCTGCGGACAGATTTTGATCCTGAATGCGCGACAGGTTGCGCTGGATCTTCTCGATGAATTCTTTCAGATCGAACGGTTTGGCCAGATAATCAAGGGCCCCGGCCTTGACCAGGGCGACGGCATCGGCGACGTCGCCAAAAGCCGTCATCAGGATAACCGGGATGCCCGGATAGTGCTGTGACAGGTAATAAAACAAATCCGCCCCCGAACCATCCGGTAGGCGAATATCGGTAATGACCATATCGACATCGCCTTTTTGCAGCTGGTTGTGGGCCTCGGCGATATCGTAGGCGACCCTGACGGGGATGCCTTCAAGCCGCATTCTGTC
>CBFDEA010000077.1:0-7231 GCA_965603695.1 uncultured Rhodospirillaceae bacterium
CCTTGGAGGACGGCTTGATTGAGGATGCGGTCGTCGCCGAAAGCGGCGCCCAGTCGCAACAACTGTGGGCCATCCGCGAGGCCATCCCGGAGGCCCAGAAGCACGAGGGCGGCTCGATCAAACACGATGTCGCCGTTGCCGTCTCCAAGGTCGGTGAATTTCTCGAGAAGGCGACAAATCTCGCCCTGGCCGAACTACCCGGTGTCCGGGTTTGCGCCTTCGGTCACGCCGGAGACGGCAATATCCACTTCAATCTAAGCCAGCCGGTCGACGCCGACAGCGCCGCCTACCTTGAAAACTGGGGACGCATCAACCGACTGATCCATGATCTGGTGATGGATATGGGCGGCAGCTTTAGCGCCGAACACGGCATTGGACAGTTGAAACGCGACGATCTCGTCCGCTATAAATCAGATGTCGAGCTAGACCTGATGCGGGCCATGAAGAAGACCCTCGACCCGACGAATATTATGAACCCCCGAAAGGTCATTTAATGAGCGCTTACACCGCCCCAATCCAGGACATTACCTTCGTTCTCAACGAAATCGCCGGTCTCGCCACCGTCACCGCCCTGCCGGGTTGCGAAGAGGCGACGCCCGACCTGGTTGAGGCGATTCTGGAGGAAGCCGGCAAATTCGCGTCCGACATTCTCGCCCCCCTGAACCATTCAGGCGATATCGAAGGCTGCCGCTACGAGAACGGCGTCGTGCGCACCCCCGAAGGCGTTAAAGACGCCTACCGGCAATTTGTCGATGGTGGCTGGAACGGCGTCCCCTTCGACCCGGAATTCGGCGGCCAGGGCCTGCCGTGGCTCGTCTCCACGGCGGTTTCCGAACTGTGGAATTCCGCCAACATGGCCTTCGCCCTGTGCCCGCTTCTGACTCAGGGCACGGTCGAACTGTTGACCACCCATGGCTCGGACGAACTCAAGGCGACGTATCTTGAAAAACTGATTTCCGGGCAATGGAACGGCACCATGAACCTGACCGAACCGCAAGCCGGTACGGACCTGGCGCGGATCAAGTCGAAGGCCGAACGCGACGGCGGTCACTACCGCATCAGCGGCCAGAAAATATTCATTACCTATGGCGAGCATGACCTGACCGACAACGTCGTCCACATGGTCCTGGCCCGTCTGCCCGACGCCCCCGCAGGGGTGAAGGGTATTTCGTTGTTCCTGGTGCCGAAATTCCTGGTCAATGACGATGGCAGTCTGGGCGAACGCAATGACCTCAAGTGCGTTTCCATCGAACACAAGCTGGGCATCAAAGCCAGCCCCACCGCCGTTATGTCTTATGGCGATAACGACGGGGCCGTAGGCTATCTGATCGGGGCCGAAAACGAGGGCATCAAATGCATGTTCACGATGATGAACAATGCCCGCCTGGCCGTCGGTCTTGAAGGCGTCGCCATCGCCGAGCGGGCCTATCAGCAGGCCCGGGGCTACGCCCTTGAACGGGTCCAGAGCCGTGACGCATCGAGCAAGAACCCAGAGCCTGTAACCATTGTCCATCACCCGGATGTCAAACGCATGTTGCTGTCCATGAAGTCGCGGACCGAAGCCGCCCGCGCCCTGGCTTACACGGCTGCGGCAACCCTGGACACCGCCAATCGCCACGGCGACGCCAATGAGAGGAAGCGTGCGCAAAGCCTCCTCGACCTGCTCATCCCGGTGGTCAAGGCGTGGAGCACGGACATCGGCATCGACGCCGCCAACATCGGCGTGCAGGTCCACGGCGGCATGGGCTACATCGAAGAAACCGGCGCCGCCCAGCACTTGCGCGACGCGCGCATCGCCTCCATTTACGAAGGCACCAACGGCATTCAGGCGATCGATCTGATCGGTCGCAAGGTGGCCCGCGAGAGCGGCGAGACGATAAGCGCCCTGATCGCAGAGATCAGGAAATTCTCGCCAGCGACGGGCAACGACGATCTGGCCGTCATTTCCCAGCGCCTGGATGCGGCCACGGACGCCCTCGAAAAAGCGACGGCGTGGGTCGTCGAAACTTATGCAGACGACCCGAACGCGGTCCTCGCCGGTGCCACATCCTATCTTTCCCTGCTGGGTGCCACCCTTGGTGGCTGGATGATGGGGCGGGCCGCCGAAATCGCCGTGGAGAAGATCGCGGAAGGACAAGGCGACGCGGCATTTTACAAGGCGAAAGTCATCTCGGCCCGTTTTTTTGCCGATCAAGTTCTCAGTGAGGCCGAGGGTCATTTGCAAAAAATCGTCTCAGGCGCCTCCTCAATCACCGACAGCGACTTTTCCATTGCCTAGTCAAAGTTCTGTTAAACCTGGATTTTGTTAAGTTTTTCAGACATTTTACGCTGTACGTTAGGGTGATATTTCAGCAATGAGGGGTCTAAATAAATACATCCTCAAGCAATTGCTTGTGGGCATGATTCTCGTCACGGCGGGACTAACCTGTGTCATCTGGCTGACCCAGTCGCTGAAGTTCGTCGAAATGATCGTTAATCGCGGCTTGACGACTGGCGTATTCATGTACTTTACGATGTTGTTGTTACCGAATTTTCTCTCGATTGTGCTGCCCATCGCCCTGTTCACGGTCATCGTCTTCACTTATTCAAAATTGATTACGGACCGGGAACTGGTGGTCATGCGGGCCGCCGGATTGAGCCAACACGCGTTGGCCAAACCGGGCCTGATTTTAACTTTCGTCGTCGTCGCCCTGGGCTATCTGATCAATTTCTACCTGTTGCCCCACTCCTACAGAATGTTCAAAGAATTACAGTGGGACATCCGCAACAATTACACCCATATCCTGCTTCAGGAAGGTTCCTTCAACGAGGCTTCCAAGAACATCATCGTCTATATTCGCAAACGCTCGTCAGATGGCCAGTTGCACGGCATTCTGGTTCATGACGGGCGTGACGAGAACAAACCTTACACCCTGCTAGCCGAACGCGGTGCCATGCTGCAAGGTGAGGGAGGCTCTCGTTTCGTCATGTACAACGGCAACCGTCAGGAAGTCGACCCGAAGACTCATCAATTCTCGATCCTCTATTTCGACCGTTATATCTTTGAAATGGCCGCGACCACCAATAGCGGCGTCGGTCGTTTCCGCGAAGCCCGTGAACGAACGGTTTCCGAACTGTTCAACCTTGATAAAGACCCCGACATGCTTGACAAGAACATTGGTAAATTTACCGTCGAAGGGCACAAAAGGCTGATCTCGCCGATTTCCGCACTGGGCTATGGTCTTGTCGGTTTGGCGATCCTCATTTCCGGCAGCTTTAGCAGGCGAACACAGTCGAAACGCATTATTATGGCGGCGATCATCGTCATCGCCTTGCAAGGGGCGATGTTGGCCTTGGAAAACGCCACCGCGAAAAATCTCTCACTGGTGCCAATGCTCTATGTGCTGGGTTTGCTGCCCGTTGTCGGGGGCTATCTGCTGATGTTGAAAAATCCGAAATCACGGGCCGCCCAGCGGCTTGAAGCGGCGGGTTAAAACAGACCATGCGCCTTTCAACAACCATGTCCCTGTATATCGGCAGACAATTCATTGTCAGCTTTATCAGCATATTCACAGCCCTTCTGGTGCTGATTTTGCTGGTCGATATGATCGAACTGCTAAGAAGGGCTGCGTCGAAACCGCACGTCAATTTCGCCATGGTTATGGAAATGGCAGTCCTGAAACTGCCCCACATGGGCCAACAGCTTTTCCCCTTTGCCGTACTGTTTGGCGGCATGTCCGCGTTTTGGCGACTGACCCGCAATCACGAACTTGTCGTCTCGCGCGCTGCCGGTGTTTCTGCCTGGCAATTCCTGCTGCCGGTGCTGGTCCTGGCATTTGTCCTGGGGATCGTAAAAATCACCCTGCTCAATCCCCTGTCCTCAACGATGCTGACCCGTTTTGAGCGAGTCGAAGCTGCGGCCTTCAAAGGTCAGGACAGTTTTCTGGCGCTTTCCAGTACCGGACTTTGGCTGCGCCAGTCTGACGGCACGGATCAGTCGGTCATCCACGCCAGGAACTTTTTGCAACAAGGCAAAGAAGTCGAATTGGGTGTCGTCAATGTTTTCATATACAAGGGTGTGGCGCAGTTCATCCGGCGCATTGATGCCGCTGACGCCAATTTGGAAGACGGTTTCTGGCATATGCGTGATGCCTGGATTCACGAGCCCGACGTGCCCTCCCGCCACGAAGCAGAATTCTGGCTCGAAACAGACCTGACACTGGGTTCCATCCAGGACAACTTTGCCCCGCCTGAGACAATGTCATTCTGGGATTTGCCAGACTTTATCAAGACCCTTGAAGGGTCCGGGTTTTCGGCAGTCCGCCATCGCCTGCATTGGCATTCCCTGCTCGCGGCGCCTTTGCTGATGTGCGCCATGGTGCTGATCGCGGCGACGTTTACCCTGCGCCAGTCACGTCGCGGGGGGACCGTTTTTGTCGTCGCCGGTGGCGTTATGACCGGCTTTATCCTTTATTTTTTCTCAGATGTCGTTTTTGCCCTTGGCCTTTCGGACTCCATCCCTGTAACACTGGCCGCCTGGAGCCCATCGGGGGTGACATTGCTGCTTGGGCTTGCCATGTTACTCCATCTTGAGGATGGTTAGGGTCGAAATGAATCTGGGCATTATGTACAAACCAATTAAAGCATTTTTGTTGTTACTCCCCGCGTTGACGCTGGTGCCTGCCCTGGCCCTCGCAGCCCTTTCCGATGCCCCCACCCAAGTGGCACAGGAAGAAGCAGAGGTCCGCTTTAGTGCCGACGAAATGCAACATGACCGGGGCCTCGACATTATCACCGCCCGCGGCAATGTTCGGGTCGAGCATCAAGAGCGCATCCTCACCGCCGATGTTATCGTTTACAACAAGAAGCAGGATTTCGTCACCGCCTCGGGGAACGTCACCCTGCTGGAGCCCAGTGGTGAGGTTCTTTTCGCTGAATTCATGGAACTTTCCGGCGATTTCAGGAACGGCATCATCGCCGATATCAGATCCATACTGAAAGACGGCGCGTTGGTCGCCGCCAGTAGCGGACGGCGAACCGATGGCAATATTCTCGACATGCACAATGCCGTCTATTCACCGTGCCGTCTGTGCGACGACGACCCTTCCCGCCCGCCATTATGGCAAGTCAAGGCCGTCAGGGTCATTCACGATAAAAAGCGCCAGACCATCGAATATCGCGATGCCTGGCTTGAAGTCGCCGGTATTCCGGTTCTCTACACCCCTTACCTTTCCCACCCCGATCCGACGGTCAAAAGGAAAAGTGGCTTTCTGGCCCCCGCCTTCGGCTCATCGTCAGCATTGGGATCATTCATTTCGACGCCTTATTTTCTCAATATCGCCAGCAATGCGGACGCCACACTAAGCCCCTCATTTACATCTGATGAAGGGGTTATCATGGCCGGGGAATACCGCCATAAATTCATGGAAGGCGATTTCACGGCCCTTGCCAGCATCAAGGACAACACCTCTTCTTCGGAACTGACCTACTCCACGGAAAACGGTATTTCCGGAATTCGCGGGCACATCGCCGCCAAAGGGCGCTTCGATTACGACCAGACATGGCGCTGGGGCTTCGACGTCAATCGACAGTCCGATAAAGCATATATGTCGCGGTTCGGCTTCGCCAACGACAATACCCTCCCCGAAGTCAGCAATGCGTTGGCTTCGCAAGGTTTTGTCGAGGGCTTTCGCGATCGCAATTACATCGGTGCCAGCGGAATGCTTTTTCAGAACACTTTGACAGGTGAAGACAGTAATTCGATTCCCGTCATACTCCCCCTTGTTGACTTCAACCATGTTGGTGAAGTCGACCGCTATGGCGGTTATTCGACACTGGATTTCAACATGCTGGCTTTGACCAGATCGAAAGGCAGCGACACCCGCAGACTATCTGTCCGCGGCGGCTGGAATCTTCCCTATACCGCCCCGGCCGGAGATATTTACACCGTGTCGGCGAAAATGATCGGTGATTTCTACAACACCAGCGGCCTGACCGTCTCAGGCCAGGACAACATATCTAACTATGCTTACCGGTTGACCCCACAAGTCGCCCTTGACTGGCGCTATCCGTTCGTTAGCGGTAAAGGCAACGTCTATCAGATGTTCGAGCCCATCGTCTCTGCGATTGTCAGCCCTTATGGCGGAAATTCTGCCAATATTCCCAACGAGGATTCTCAGAACCTTGAGTTTGACGACACCAATTTGTTCAGCGACAACCGCTTTTCCGGCCTTGACCGGGTCGAAGGCGGCCCCAGGCTTAATTACGGATTCAAATGGGGTGTGTTTGGCAAATCTGGCGGCTCAACCAGTTTATTGCTCGGCCAGAGTTACAGGTACAGGACGGACGATACTTTCGCCGTCGGTTCAGGACTCGAAGATAACTTTTCCGATATTGTCGGTCGTGTCCATGTCTCGCCAAATCAATTGCTTGATATCTACTACCGAACCCGCATCGACAAAGCGAACCTGGAAGCCAGGCGCAACGAGATTTCCCTGGGTGCCGGCGTTCCGGCCATACGGCTAAACACCAATTATGTCTACTTCGACCGTCAACAAGGCAGTGAATTTGCAGGGCGAGAAGAAATTAGCGGGTCTCTTAGCTCTCAATTTACGGAAACCTGGCGAAGCAGCTTCAGTGCGACGCGGGACCTTGCCGAAGAGGATCTGCGTTCAATGAGTTTGAACCTTACTTACGAAGACGAATGTCTGCTTTTTTCGTCTAGCTTGAACCGAACTTTTTTTCAAAATCAGGAATTGCATCCGGAAAATTCCATCATTTTCCGTATAATGTTCAAAACCTTGGGTGAATTTTCTCCTGACGTGAACGTTTTCAACCCCAATCAGGGTAATTAAGCCGGTTATATTCATGTCATATTCGAAAAACAATCGACGACAAAAGACGGCCAAACCAAAGGCTACCCGCGCTGCCTGGAAAGGAGCGTGGCGCTCTGTGGCTATCTCTTCGCTGGTGGCATTGTTTCTTGGCCTGAGCCCGTCGCCTGCCCCCGCCCAGACCCTTGGCATCGCTGCCGTCGTCAATGACGACGTCATCTCGCTCTATGATCTGCAAGCCAGAATGATGATGCTTATCGTCACATCCAATCAAAAAGACTCGCCGGAATTGCGCAGCCGTCTTTCACAGCAAGTTCTCAATAATCTGATTGATGAAAAACTGAAAATGCAGGAGGCCAAGCGGCTCGATGTCATAGTCGCTCCAGGGGACATCGAACGGACTTACGAGGATATGGAGG
>CBFDEA010000078.1:0-7227 GCA_965603695.1 uncultured Rhodospirillaceae bacterium
TTGCCATTGATCGTCAACAATGTGGAGACCTTGTCGCGGATGGTCTGGACGCGGCTGATCAGCACGTCGAGACGACTGGCGGCGGCGTTGATGCTGGGTTTTAATTCAACCCACTCATTACCGCTGCGGTTGGCGGCACTAATTTGCGTACCGTAGGTGGACTGGGTGACAGCCTGCTCGCCCGCGACCTTCTGCGCGTTAATCAAACGCGCCCGCTGCTGCAACTCGAGCACGCTGAAAACTTGCCTGGTGACTGTCGGCGTATAGTCCATGTCGGGCACAACGTTGAGACAGGATAGCCTTCTGACCGCACCGCCCTATGGTTTGCGCCCGTCTTCGGACAGACGCCCAATCTGTAACTATACCATAAAATGCCGATATTTCTGCTTTTTTTCCGCCTTTAGCAGGCGCTCAGCTTCCCCGGCTGATTTTCAGGAAGCGCCCCGACAGCATCACAAAGGACAAGATGGTGGCGGTGAAGACGGCCTCGTAAAGGCCCATGGCGCCGCGTCCGTTGGCGATTGCCAGCCACCATCCCAGCGGTCCGAGCACGGCCATGAAAGCGAGATTCTGGATCAGCGCCGGGGCCCAGATACCGCCCGCCCCGCGCACCGCATTGACCATCACCACCTGGCCACCATCGGCGATGATGATGATACCGCAAAAGGCGATCAGCGGGGTCGCCGCGGCAATCACCGCCGCATCATTGGAATAGCCGGAAGCAAGAAAGCCGGGGATCAATGCGAACATCAAGCCGATGATGCCCATGAAGCCGAGATTGACAGCCAAGCCCGTCCAGCCCGCCAGCTTAAGATCGGCCAGGTCGCCCCTGCCCCGGGCAATGCCGACCCGCACCACCGTCGCCGAGGCGACACCGAGGGAGACCATAAAGGCCATGGAAATCAAATTGTGGGCGATCGAATAAGCCGCCAGCGGCACTTCGCCGAGCCAGCCCGCGAACAACCCGATACAGGCGAACGCGGTCGACTCACCGCCGATACTGGCGGCCGAGGAATAACCGATCCGGCGCTGTTCGGCCCACACCCGCCAACCGCCACTGGGGGCCAGCCTGACGCCGAACCTGTGGTGGTCGGACATCATCCAGATATAACCGACAAGGACGATGGCGAGCAGCCAGCGGACCACGGCGGTGGTGATGGCGGAGCCTTCCGCCCCCATCGCCGGGAAACCTAAATGACCGTAAATGAGCGCCCAGTTCAGGCCGACATTAACGACGTTGGCGACGATCATCAGCAGCATCGCCGGTTTCGGCCGCTTGATGCCTTCGAGAAACAGCGACGAGGTAATGGTTACCAGATAGGCCGGCAAACCCAGGCCGAGTAAGAACATAATGCGACCGCCATTTTCGGCCAGATCCGGGGTTTGCCCGGCCGCCGATAGCAGCTCTTGCCCGAACAGGGCGACAATACAGCCACCCAGGCCCATGACGAACGCATAGGGCATTGAGCGCCGCCAAACGGCACCGCATTCTTTATGGTTTTCCATGCCGAAGGCGGTCGATGTCATCACCACCGTCCCCATCACCATGCCAAGCATGATCAGAAACACCGGCATGAAGGGCATCAGACCGATGGAAAGATAGGCCAGCTCCGTGGTGCTGAAGCGCCCGACCATGATGGTGTCGACCAGGGCCATGGTCATGACCCCGGAACGCGCGACGATAACCGGCCACGACAACCGCAGCACTTCCGACAGATGCCGGGCGAGGCGTTGTTTCAGCCAGTTTTCAGTGTGCGCGGGCGGATTGGATTGCATATCGACTGCCACTCAGAACGACGAGTTCGGTTCCGTAAGGAAGGCTAATTCCTCTGCCGTGCTATCGCGGCCAAGGGCTATATTGCGGTGCGGAAAACGCCCGAAGCGGGCGATGATATCGTGATGGGCGACGGCCCATTTCAACATATCGTCGTTGCCCGCCGCCTTGAACAATTCCATGCAACGGCGCTGATCGTCGAGGGATTCTGAATGCTCGAAAGGAAGGTAGAAGAACGTCTGCTGGGTCATCGCAAGGTTTCGATCGAAGCCCATGCGCACCGCTTCGTTGGCATAGGACAGCGCCCTTTTGTCACCGGCGAAAGCGGCGGCGCTATCGCGAAACAGATTTCTGGGAAACTGGTCGAGCAGGATAATCAGGGCCAGGCAGCCCTTCTGGCTTTCCATCATGTTGCCATGGCCACCGTCGAGGGCGAGCGCGACATCGCCCTCAAACCTGTCACGGATTTCATTATCGAAGGCGGGATCTTTTTTGAACCATTCCATCCGGCTCGTGCCAAACGTAGCGGAGCCCTCCTCGCCGAACCAGAAATCGAGAACACTTTGGCTTAAGTCACTCATGGCTTGTCCGCATCCTTTTAGTGAATACCGACAGCCACCTTATATGTTCGAGTCGGGTACCGCCGCCTTTTTTTCGGCGATAAAGGCCAAAAGGGCTTCGTCGATGGCCGGGTCCAACGGCGGCTCCTGATAGGTCGCCAGTTGGTGCTTCCATATTTTGTTGGCGCGTTGGGCCGCGTCGAGCGCGCCTTCCTGCTCCCACTGCTCGAAGGATTCATAATCGGCGACGCTGGAACGGAAGAACGCGGTCTCGAAATTGGCCTGGGTGTGGGCGCAACCCAGATAGTGACCGCCGGGACCGACCTCGTGCACGGCGTCCATGGCCTGACCGGTTTCGCTTAAATCTACGCCTTGGCAAACCACTTCCATCATCGCCAACTGGTCGGCGTCCATGATGAATTTCTCGTAAGAACTGGCAAGCCCGCCTTCCATCCATCCGGCCCCGTGCAGCATGAAATTGACGCCGCCCATAGCGCCGGGCCACAACGACTGGGCCGACTCGTAAGCGGCCTGGGCATCGGGCAATTTCGATGAACAAAGCGAGCCACCCGAACGGAACGGCACGCCAAGGCGGCGCACCAGCTGGGCGGCAGCCAAAAGCACCTTGGTCGGTTCCGGGGTGCCGAAAGCCGGTGCCCCCGATTGCATGGACATGGTCGATGAAAACAGCCCGAATACCGAAGGCGCGCCGGGATTGACCAATTGTGTGAAGGCGATACCGGCCATCCCTTCGGCCATGGCCTGGGCCAGCACGCCGGCGACGGCTGCCGGGGCCATGGCACCGGCAATGATAAAGGGGGTGACGATGGTCGCCTGATTGGCCCGCGCGTAGACCTTAAGGGCCCCCAGCATGGTGTCATCGAAGGTCATCGGCGAATTGGCGTTGATCAGACTTATGGTGACGGCGTTGGCTGCGACAAATTCCTCGCCAAAAAGGATTTCCGCCATACGCACCGTATCGGCGGCGCGTGCCGGGGCGGTGACCGCGCCCATGAACGGCTTGTCGGAATACTTGATATGGGAATAGATCATATCGAGGTGGCGCTTGTTGACCGGTAGATCGACCGGCTCGGTCACCGTGCCGCCGGAATGATGGATGGCCGGTGCCATATAGGCCAGTTTGACGAAATTTCTAAAGTCCTCGATGGTGCCATAGCGGCGGCCCTGATCCAGGTCATGAACGAAAGGCGGGCCGTAAACCGGCGCGAAGACCAGGGCCTTGCCACCAATCTTGACGCTGCGTTCCGGGTTTCTGGCGTGCTGGATAAATTCCCGCGGCGCGGTTTTGATGAGCTCCCTGGCCATGCCTTTGGGAATGCGGACCCGTTCACCCTGAACGTCGGCACCTGCGGCTTTCCATATTTCCAAAGCCTCCGCATCGTCGCGGAATTCAATGCCGATTTCCTGCAATATGGTTTCGGCGTTTTCCTCGATGATCTGCAAGCCTTCTTCGCTGAGAATCTCGGTGAACGGGATATTGCGGTTGATATAGGGCTGGCTTACTGCCTGCTTGGCGGCGCGGGCGTCGCGTCTGGCATCACGGCCACGCCTGCGCGGCGCTTCAGAAGCGGTTTCGGTCATTTAAAGGCTCCCTCGAAATTAACTTTACCTTCTGCATATAGGGGCTGAAAAAGCGACATTCTAACCCGCTCGCGCCGCCATCTGTTTCATCTCCGTCATTGAATGCACTTAGGGCGAAAAGAAGACATCTTTTGTCGCAGGGTGATTAGCCGATAGCGGCTCCTCCTTGCTACGAAAAAACAGGTCCCCGCTTGCGGACCAGCGCATGAAGGAGATTTAGGGCATGTCGAAATTCCACAAAACCGCAAATGTCGTCATCATCGGCCTGGGCGGCATCACCGGAGCCTCCGTCGCACATCACCTGATTGAGCGGGGGTGGGACAACATCATCGGCATCGACAAGTCAGGCATACCGACCGATATTGGTTCTACCGGACATGCGTCGGACTTTTGCTTCACGACCGCACATGATCAGATGACGTTCTTCACGACAAAATACTCCATCGACTTCTTCGAAAAGCGTGGTCGGTATTCGCGGATCGGCGGCATCGAGGTCGCCCGGAAAGACGACGATGAACGCATGCGCGAACTGGAGCGCCGGGTCAGCTCCGGTCGCGCCTTCGGCAGCCGAGTCTCGCTGATCACGCCGGGAGAGGTGAAGGAGCGGATGCCGCTGGTCGAAGAAGACATGATCCAAGGTGCACTGTGGGACCCGGACGCAGGCCTCGTCATTCCGCGCTCCCAAATCGTCGCCGGGGAAATGATCCAGGAGGCCGAGGCGACCGGCAAGCTGGAAGTCATGCCAAATACACCGGCAACGGGCCTCGACATTGAAAACGGCCGCATCAAGGGAGTCGAGACGTCGCGTGGTTATATTGAAACGCCACAGGTCGTCGTTTGTGCTGGCCTTTGGGGTCGCCTGATCGCCGAAATGGCTGGCGAAGATTTACCGGTTATGCCGGTCGATCATCCGCTTACCTTCTTTGGACCGTTCAATGAATTTGAAGGCACCGGCAAGGAAATTGGTTATCCGCTGCTGCGCGACCAGGGCAACTCCGCCTATCTCCGCGACACGGGCGATCCGGAAACCTCCGAAGGCGGTCAGATCGAATGGGGCTATTACGAGGAGAAAGAGCCCCGCATGTGCCATCCGCGCGATCTGCTGGAGAAGGAGGAGGCCCGGCTGTCACCGTCCCAGCGCGATCTGGAAATGGAACAAATTATCGAACCGCTAGAACGGGCCATGGAACTAACCCCAATCTTGGGCGAGCTGGGTTACAACGAGAAACACTCCTTCAACGGCCTGTTGCAGGTCACGGCCGATGGTGGTCCGTCGATAGGCGAATCGCCGAACGTGCGTGGACTGTGGTACGCCGTATCGGTCTGGATCAAGGACGGCCCCGGCACCGGCAAGGTGGTCGCTGACTTGATGACCGATGGCCGGACCGAGTTCGACCATTACGGGATCGACTACGCGCGCTATTATCCGATCCAGAAGACCGAACCCTTCATCCACGATCGCTGCTACGAGACAGCCTTCAAGATCTACAATCCGCCGGTCCACAACCGCGAGCCCTACTCCAAGGGTCGCCAACTCCGTTCGGCGCCCTTCCATATCCGTGAGCAGGAACTGGGCGGCTATTTCATGGAAATCGCAGGTTGGGAGCGCGCGCACGGCTACCGCGCCAACGAGGAAACTTTGCTGGCAAAATATGCCGAGCGCGTGCCGGAACGTCAAAACGAATGGGACAATCGCCACTTCTGGCGGGTTTCCAATGCTGAGCATCTGGAGCTCTCGGAAAATGTCGGCATGATCAACCTGAGCCACTTCGCGATCTACGATGTTTCTGGCCGTGATGCAGAACAGCTTATGGAGTATGTGTCCTCGAGCAAGGTCGCCGGTGATATACCGGTGGGCAAAGGTGTCTATACCAACTTCCTTGATGCGAAAGGCGGCGTGCAAGCGGATCTGACCGTTTTGCGTCTTGCCGAGAATCGCTTCCGCGTCATCGATGGTGCCGACGCTGGCAACCGCGACAGCACCTACCTGCGCCGCATGGCCCAGGACAAGGAGTGGGCGGTGTATGTCGAAGACCGCACCGATCACTTCGGCTGCATCGGTGTCTGGGGCCCCAATGCACGAACCAGCCTCAAAAAGCTGGCCGACAATCCAGCCTGCCTTGATCCGGAGAACTTCCCCTTCGGCGGAGCCCGAGATTTCACATTGCGCGGTATACCGGTTAAGGGTTTCCGTATCTCCTATGTCGGCGAGCAAGGGTGGGAACTGCACTTCCCGCTTAGCTATGGCCTGGCCCTTTGGGACATGTTCTTTGAGGCCGGCATCACCCCGATTGGAATCGAGACCTACGCCAACAGCCGTCGGCTGGAAAAGAGCCTGCGCCTGCAGAACGCAGACCTTTTGACCGAGTACAATCTGCTTGAAGCCGGGCTTGCCCGACCGAAGGTAAAGGCCGCCGACTTCCACGGAAAAGCAGCCAATACCCGGCAACGGGCGCGCGCCAACCAACCGGCCTATCTGTGCACCATGACCATGGTCGACAACATCGATAAGGACGGTGTTGCACGTTTCCCCGTGGGCAACTGCCCGATCGTCCACCCCGTAACCAATGAGGTGCTGATTGACGAGATGGGGCGGCGCTCTTACACCACGTCGATTGCCTACGGCCCGACGCTCGGTAAGAATATCGCGCTTGGTTACCTGCCGTTTGAACACTGTGAAGAAGGCCGCCAACTGGAAATCGAGTACTTCAACCAGAAATTCCCGATTGAAGTCTCCGCCGTCGGCTACAAACCACTTTACGACCCAATGAACGAACGGCCTAAATCGTAATTCTCGTTATCAAACTGGAGATAGAAATTCTGGGCAATCGAAGAAAGCCCGTATGGCCCGACGAATGAGAAAATCAGGGCGGATGGGTAAACGATACAACACCTGCGCGGGAATGACGATGGGGGAGAATTAAATTCCACCTTACCATTCCTAGGCAGCATCAACCTTCTCGGCCAGCCAGACTTTGATTAGTGATTGGTAGGGCACGTCGCGCTTGTTTGCTGCGATCTTGATTTGCTCAAGCAGACTGACCGGCAGTCTTAGAGAGATCGATTTGGCTGACGGCTTCAGATTAGCGAAACGGGTATGTTCTGCTTTGCTCCAGTCAATATAATCACTGGAATCGTGAGTTTCCCAGAACACCCGTTCTTCCGCCTCGCTCTTGAAGCTGGGGATGGATTTACGTTTCTTTCTCATAGCGATCTCGCTCCTTGCGATGCATGTCTCGTGCGGAAATCACACGAATTTTGGTATTTTCTTCACGCAGTGTGAACGTAATA